>JAMOZU010000259.1 GCA_023667745.1 Ruminococcus sp. | reverse complement strand
AACGGACAGATACCCAAGTTCCATAGCCGTGGATATTACATTGAGCATGCTCCTGCCGAATACAGCCACCTTCCGCCCGGTGCTTACGGCGTTGTTGATTATCTGCTGAATGCGGTGAACGTTGGAGGCGAAGGTCGCTATGATGATCCTCTTGCCGTCCGCCTTGGCAAACAGCTTCTCGAAAGACTCCCCTACCGTCCTCTCCGAGGGAGTGCAGCCGGGGCGTTCTGCGTTGGTGGAGTCTGCCATAAGAGCAAGTACCCCTCTCGACCCCAGTTCCGCAAACCTTGCAAGGTCTATAATGCCGCCGTCAATGGGAGTGTAATCGACCTTGAAGTCCCCCGTGTGAATAATTATGCCCGCAGGTGTATGGATAGCCAATCCCACAGCATCGGGGATAGAATGGTTTACCCTTATAAACTCCACCGCCATGCAGCCCATTTTCACCGTCTGTCTCGGCGATATTACATTAAGTTTTGCGGAGGAACTTAAATTATGCTCTTTCAGTTTCCCCTCAATAAGCCCCACCGTAAGCCTTGTGGCATAAATGGGGATATTCACCTTTTTGAGCAGATAAGCAAGTCCGCCTATATGATCCTCGTGACCGTGGGTGATAACTATGCCCTTTATCCTGTCCGCATTCTCTTCAACATAGGTAAAATCCGGGATAACAAGATCTACTCCGGGCATATCGCTGTCCGGGAATGTCATACCGCAGTCAACTATGAACATATCTCCGCCGCACTCGAAAACGGTCATATTCTTGCCTATCTCGTTAAGACCGCCCAAAGGGATTATCCTGACCGTAGGCTTTTTCCTCTGCATATCGCGAAGATAACCCTCGCCGGACGGCTGCTGTACCGCCGTACCGTGGGCAGCGGACATTCCATGCTGAACCGGTGTACTTCCGCCGTACTGCTGAGGCGGGCGGTGAGGCTCATATTCATGCTTCTGTCTGTACTCTCCCGCCGTGCCGCTGTAATACTTCTTTTCAACAGGAGGATTCGTCTGATATGCAGGGCGGCGGTAACCTGTATTTCTGCCGTAACTGCCGCTGTCCGTGCCGACAACTGGCTTATTTGCCGCCGTCCCCATGGGAGCGGGATATTTGTTTTCTCTGGGGGGGAGTCTGCGGTAACCGCCGCTGTAACCCGTACCCGACGGCGTTTCCGTTCTCTTCATCTGCTGCTGTCTGCCGAAGTCCGCTGCGGAAACTCCCCTCGGAGGCAGTACCGGACGTTTTGTCGGATAATTCCTGTTCATTGTCCTTACGTCCCGTCTCTCGGTGTGATAAGGCTTTTCGGGATAACCTGCCGCCGATGCCGGCTTCTTATCGGTCTGCTGATTTTTGGGAGCAATTTTCTCTCCGTACTCGTTGATCTCCGCTCCCTGTTCATTGCTGTGGAATTCTGACAATTTACAATACCTCATTTCCTAAAATTTAAGACATTCCATTAACGCCTTTACAAATCCCACATTGAATTATGGGATTCAGCCGCCGAAAAAAAATCATAAACGCAAATTTTTTGCGGCAGCTTCATCTCCATAATTCCAATGGGGATTAGTATTAACAAAAAATTTACAAAATATCATGCCCGAAAAAAGACAAGACCGCCTATACTGCCAATACGATACAAGGGTAACATTACATTTTCCCGAACCCGAAAAACCCGCCGCCATAATACCGACCCGGCGGGAGCGCATCCGGGCATTCACCGGGAACACCGCCCGCAAAGGCTTTTTCGTAATATCCGAACCCATTTTTTGCGGCTCACTAAACAGTAAAATAAAAAAACTTCCCGTTTCTCAAAAAGCAAATCAAAGCAGCAGCCCTAAAGGAGCAGAACCGTTCTCGGGAACAGCCTTACGCCCGCCGCCGCTATCGCCCTATATCAAGTTTACAAAAACTTCACCCAAGAAAGCACCGTTCGGATAATTTTGTATGCCCTGCAATTTTTTCAAATCCCCGAACCGGCATTTCCTTAAAACTTCAATAGTTCTTTTGAGCCTGTATATTCACTTAAAGCAATATTTACCGGGCATTGCCCGATTCCGAACACAATAATTATTTTAATTATACCCCATTTTCCGCTTCTTGTCAATAGATATTTTATGAACTTTTTAAGAAATAGCCTTCATATTTTGTCCGATAAATCACCTTTCAGCCGAAATTTTCAAATCAACAGGCGGCACTTCACCCTAAACGGTTCTTTTCACCCCATTCACACATACTGTCAAGAATGGGTATAAGCGACCTTCCCCGCTCCGTCAAGCTGTACTCCACCTTGGGCGGTATCTGCGGATACTCTTCCCTGTGTACCAGACCGTCCGCCTCCAGCTCCTTTAACGTACCGCTGAGGGTCTTGAAGGAAATTTCGCCGATATAACGCTTCATCTCGTTGAACCGAACGACCCCGAACTCGGACAGCGTGTAAAGGATCGTCATCTTGTACTTTCCGTTTATCAGCGACAATGTGTAGCTGAATCCGGTAGTCTCTATATTTTCCGAAGATATGCACCTTTTATCCATTTTTTCACTCTCCCTGTTTTACCGAAGACACGCCGAAAATCGTTTGTATTTTTTCAAAAGGGCTTTTCCCCGTGGCATGTTTGCCCATTGAGGCAGGGAAAACGCCTTAAACTTATACTTACCCAAAAGTTAGTATATAACATTAATGATAGTATCTAACTTCAATGTGCGTACTTGACAAATTTTTTATTCTTGCTATAATTATAATATACTCAAACAAAAAAGTCAATAGGCAAAATCGGAAAACTTGCCTATCAACCGGCTTTCAGATGATCGGCAAATTTTACAAATCCCCTTTTTGAGCGGTGTTTTCCCCGCCGGCGGCGGGGAAAACACCTTAAATCAATTTTATTTTTTACGGGAGGAATTTACCATGAGCAAAAAAATCGTAGTTATCACCGGAAGTCCCAGGAAAAACGGCAACAGTTTCGCCATGACCGAAGCATTCGTAAAAGCCGCCGAAGCAAAGGGACACAACATCACCCGCTTTGACGCCGCCTTGAAAAACGTGGGCGGCTGTCACGCCTGCGAGACCTGTTTCAAATCGGGAAAAGCCTGTTCCTATGACGACGACTTCAACGCCATTGCCCCTGCCATCCTCGAAGCGGACGCTGTTGTGTTCACCATGCCCGTTTACTGGTACTCTATCCCCGCACAGATAAAAGGCGTTATCGACAAGCTCTTCAGCTTTGTGGTAGGGGGCAAGGATATAGCCGGGAAAAGCTGCGGACTGATAACCTGCTGCGAGGAGAACGACATTACCGTCATGGACGGCGTGCGTATACCCATTGAACGCTCGGCTGCGCTGATGAAATGGACAATGGCGGGAGAAGTGCTTATCCCCGGCGTACTCAACCCCGGCGACATCGACAAGACCGACGGCTGCAAGCAGGCGGCGGAGCTGGCGGATAAAATATAAGGAGGCTGTAAAAATGGAAGTCACAAAACAAACCGCCATGGGCGAAATGCCGGAATACGACAACGGCATTGCCTACATTTTAATGCAGCACGGTATGCACTGCGTAGGCTGTCCCTCTTCCATAGGCGAATCCTTGGAAGAAGCATGCGCCGTTCACGGACTTGACCCGGACGAAGTGCTGAACTCGGTGAAAAAATACATAGTCTCAAAAAAGTAATTCACACCGGTAAACAATTCAAGACATGTTTTTTACTCCATCTCAATCTGCAAAAAAATTTATTTTGTTTGGTTTCCCCGCCTGACGGCGGGGAAAATCGGTTAGGATCGGGTTTTTATACAAACCAAGGCGGGAGCTTTTAATACTAATCCCCATAATTCAATGAGGGATTTGTATAATAACTCCCGCCTTTTATTGCAGAATCAAGCCGTCCCCCTTTTAATCCCTTGCCTCTTTTACCTTCTTGACGATATTATCCGCACACAGCCCGAACTCGACAAGCAGATCAGCCGCAGGGCCCGAATGCCCGAACACATCGTTTACCCCTATCTTTACCACCTTCACGGGACACTCTTCCGTAACAGCCTCCGCCACAGCCGAGCCCAAGCCCCCGATAACGCTGTGCTCCTCCGCCGTAACTATAAGCCCCGTCTCACGGGCAGCCTTTATAACTATC
>JAMOZU010000258.1 GCA_023667745.1 Ruminococcus sp. | reverse complement strand
TTCCTCAAAGGCGTGTTCGGGAATGTTTACCCTGCACTTTATCCTTACGCCCGAAAGACCGCCCAGTTTCGTTTCCATCAACAGGTCAGCCGCCGCCGATCCCGTATTGCAGATTAACCCAAGTTCCCCGCTCATTTTCGTCAGCTGCCCGCCGTATGCCGCAGCTTCGTTGAATCTGCCCTTAGCGATAAGTCCGCTTACGGTCAGCAGATGATTTTTCAGGTCGTGACGTACAGCCGCCGTGCCGCTTATTATATGGCGCAGGCGTGCGCAATAGCTTTCGTAAAGTGCGAGCCTGTCCCATAAAAACAATATCCCCGCCGCAGCAGCAAGGATCGTCAGCTGAAAAAGACAAGGCATAATATATAAATTTTCACTGTCGGCGTTTGCGCATATTACGCTGTTGATATAAACCGCAGCAGCAGCTGTCGGCAGCAAGCACGCCAAAGCAAGTCCTCCGCCGTGTCCCTTGGCATTTCCCGAAAAACAAGCCCCCGTGCATTTGTCCGCTATCGCCTCCGCTGCCGCCGCAAACGCTCCCGCAGGCAGCAGCCCGAACAAAAGGCACAGCCATTCTCCCCTTAACATCACGCCCATTTTAAGAATCAGCCCCACCGCAAGTCCTTCAAGTCCCCCCATGATCCCATAGCACCCCTGCATGACCGCCATGGAGACCGCCGTGCATACCGCCGCTTCCCTCGCTCTTTTCCCGGAAAATCCCCATGTACAGCCGAAAAGCAGCAGCGTATAAATTATCACCTTAGCCGTGCCGCTTATATCAAGCAGATTTACTCCCACTCCCCCCAGCAGACAGAACGCCGCCCCGAACAGCCGCCATTTCCTCTGCCCCGAGAAACGGGCGGCAAACCTTGCCTGTACCGCCGCTCCCGCCGTTCCCTCAAGGCATATCCGCAGTATCTCCGCCGTTATCATAACAGTTCCTCTCCCATATATTCCGCCAGCGTTTTCAGCAGCTCGCTTCTGCGCAGTCTCGACAGGGGAACTTTTCCGCCGTTTTTCATAACAACATCCCTCCTGTCCACCCGCCTTATATGCCGCAGATTTACAAGATAGCTTCTGTGACAGCGGAAAAAATCCGCTCCCAGTTTCTTTTCCGTCTCCGAAATGCTCCCCCTGAAAGCCGTCGCTACCGCCGTCTCATGGAGCAGTACCCGCTTGTCCAGAACCTCCGCATAGATTATCTCTTCCAAAGGGATCGCCACCTCTCCCTCTTCCGTCCCCACGGTGATATACCGTTTTTGCCGCCTTTTAACGCACCGCTCCAGCGCGCCGAAAAGCCGCCTGTCGTCCACGGGTTTTACTATGTAATCCCTTGCTTCTACCGAAAAGCTGTCGTAAACCAATTCCGGCAATACCGTTACAAATATGATGTCTCCGTAAAATCCCCTTTGACGCAGCAGGCGGGCAGTTTCCATGCCGTCCCTGCCCGCCATTTTTATATCCAGCAGAATAATATCCGCAGGGCTTTCTCCCATTCCTCTTATAAGCTCATCTCCCGCCGAAAAGCAGCGGACGTTGGCATTTCCCCGAAAAAATCTCTCCACCCTTTCGCCCATATCCGCAACAGCGTCCGGCTCGTCATCGCATAATGCAATATTCATTCGGTTCACCTCTTTATACTAATCCCCTTTAGAATTATGGAGAAGAAGCCGCCGCAAAAAATTTAGCTTTATGATTTTTTGCAGCGGCTTAAGTCCCATAATTCAATGAGGGATTTGTATTATCTTTCCTCCGACAGCTTTGCCGCTCTGTCCGCCGTAATAAGTGCGTCTATGACCTCGTCCAGATCGCCGTTGAGAATGCTTTCAAGGCGGTATACAGTCAGCCCTATTCGGTGATCCGTCAGGCGGCTTTCGGGGAAATTGTAAGTGCGTATCCGCTCCGAGCGGCTGCCCGTGCCTACCTGCGAACGCCTGTCGGAGGCTATTTTCTCGTTTTTCTCCGTAAGCAGCTTGTCGTAAAGCCGTGAACGGAGTATCTTCATTGCCTTGTCCTTGTTTTTATGCTGGCTTCTTTCGTCCTGACATTCCACTGTTGTCCCCGTTGGGATATGGATTATCCGCACCGCCGATTCGGTCTTGTTGATATGCTGCCCACCCGCTCCCGACGCTCTGAACACGTCTATTTTAAGGTCTGCGGGGTTTATCTCCAGTTCTATCTCATCGGCTTCGGGCAGCACCGCCACTGTGACCGTTGATGTGTGTATACGTCCCTGGGACTCGGTTTCGGGGACTCTCTGCACCCTGTGAACGCCGCTTTCAAATTTCAGCCTTGAATACGCCCCCGCCCCCTCTACCGAAAAGGAAATTTCCTTATATCCCCCAAGCTCGGTGGCGTTCTCGTTCAATATATCTATCTTCCACCTGTGCGCCTCGGCGTACATGCCGTACATTCTGAACAGCGACCCTGCAAACAGGCTTGCCTCTTCTCCCCCTGCGCCCCCTCTTATCTCTATGACCACGTTCTTGTCGTCGTTGGGGTCGCGGGGGATAAGCAGTATTTTCAGTTCCTCTCCCGTTCGCTCCTGCCCCGCTCTTGCCTCGTCAAGCTCCTGCCTTGCAAGCTCTTTCATATCCTTGTCGTTGGTCTCCTCGATTATCTCCAGCGCCTCCGCCTCGGCTTTCCTGAATCCCTCGTATTCCCTGTATTTTTCCACTATGGGGGTAAGGGATTTATACTCTTTCATAAGAGCCGTATATTTTTCGTTATCGCTTATAATATCGGGACTTGTGAGCTTTTCGGAAATATCCTCGTAATGCTCTTCGGTCGCTTTGAGTTTTTCAAACATCTGTAATTTCCCCTCTCGGCGGCAAGAAGCAGGAAGCAAGATGCAGGATTCCTCGCTTCAAAAGCCTTTGCCTTTGTACATTTTTTTACTTCAATTAAATCGGTACTTTTCCAAAGACGCATTCGCTACAAGCTGTCCTCACGGTTATCGGAGGGCAATAACGCCTTAACGTTCTTTTCTATCTTCCCTCTTGCCGCCATTATCTCATGACCGCATTTTACGCACCTTAGCTTAAAATCCATCCCCGACCGCAGCACCAGCATTTCACTGCCGCCGCAGGGGTGGGGCTTTTTCATTTTGAGCGTATCTCCCGCTTTTATATTCATATTTATATCTGCCTTTCTGCCGGCGTCACCGGAAAATTTTCCCCGTTTACCCGAATTTCCCTATACCAAAATCCCGCCCGCTCATTGGGGCGGACGGGAACTGCCGGTCTCTCACAAACCTAATCTCTCACAACTGCCGAACGGGAATAAATATAAAACTCCTCCTGTGAGGCTCTGTATTCCTTTTTCATTGGCGGGAAAGTGCTGTCAAATTTTTCAAAAGCAGTCCTGTCTTCGCAGGGAGCGGCGGCATCTCCCTCGTCGCAGAAGTATCTCCTGCCGTCAAATGCGCCCTCTTTAAGCTCTTTCACCAGCAAAGGTGCCGGGAAATACCCGCCCTCCGGGCAGACGTTATATTTGCGGCAGCTTTTGAATCCCCGTGAAATGCAGTTTCCGGGGTGACCGAATATCACTATCGCCTCAAAACCCATATTGCGAGCCGCCTTGAACGAATGCTCCAAAAGAGCCTTGCCCAAGCCTTTTCTCTGATGATCCGGGTGAACGCAGAAAGATCCGAAAGAAAGTATCTCCCGCAGGCTGCCGTCTTCGCTCCGCAGAAAAGTTTTTCTGTACATCACGCTGCCGGTTATCCTGCCGCCGGTCTCGATAACAAGATCAAGTTGGGGGATAAAGTCCTTGTGCGTACGGAGAACATGCTTGTCGCATCCGGGAAAATTCACATTCCAAAAGCTTAGCCTTGTAAGTTTCTCCACTGCCCTGCAGTCTGCGGGCGTTTCATTGCGAATCAAAATATCCATTTAAAAAAGCCTCCCTGAATTTTCAGTACGTATACTGCGGAGGCTCACCGGAAAAAGCGTCAGTAAGCCTTCGCTTACAATGCTATTTCCTTTTTGGCAAAATTATACAAACAATACACTCCTTAAAAAAATAATTTCCCTGCGGATCGTAAAAGACCCGCAAAGAAATTCAGTGCCGCTGACCGGACTTGAACCGGTACGGATTTTACTCCGAGGGATTTTAAGTCCCTTGTGTC
>JAMOZU010000257.1 GCA_023667745.1 Ruminococcus sp. | reverse complement strand
CTGCGTTGTCACCTGCGAAAACGGCGGCTGTTTCATTGCCGACAACGGCTCTCTCAACGGCGTTATACTTAACGGCTCGCCCCTTTCGGGCAGGGTAAAACTGGCTGACGGAGACAGGATAACCATAGCCGACACCTCCGTTATCTTTTCGGGGGAGACCCTGTATTTGTCCGTTTTCACGGAGGGAGTAAGCGTTGTTGCGGCAGGGATAGTCAAAAGGGTAAAAGCAAGCGGCGGCAGGAAGGTCATTGCGGACAATGTGAGCCTTTCGGTAAACCCCGGTGAATTTGCGGCTATAATAGGCGGGTCGGGAGCAGGGAAAACCACCCTTTTGAACTGCCTTTCGGGTCTTGCGGGCTTTGATTCGGGAGA
The DNA here is from genome assembly GCA_023667745.1 of Ruminococcus sp. Lineage (GTDB taxonomy): Bacteria > Bacillota > Clostridia > Oscillospirales > Ruminococcaceae > Huintestinicola. Next base: position 3,772 of record JAMOZU010000257.1, on the reverse strand, counting down.
TGTGCTTATAAACGGCGAAAGCATTCGTTCAAACGCCAAAAGCCTTCGGAGCATAATAGGCTACGTTCCCCAGAAAGACATAGTTTACGACGGACTTACGCTGGAACGGATGCTTTATTATTCCGCAAAGCTGCGAATGCCCGCAGACACCTCACCGGAGGAAATAAGGCGGAAAATAGACGAAACGCTTGAAATGGTTGAGCTTTCCGCCCACAGGAAGACCCATATAGGCAAGCTGTCGGGCGGGCAGAAAAAAAGAGCGAGCATAGCGGTGGAACTGCTGGCGTCGCCGAAACTGTTTTTCCTCGATGAACCCTCTTCGGGGCTTGACCCGGGGACGGAAAAGCACCTGATGGAACTGCTCAAAAAACTGGCGGATTCGGGAAAAACCGTAATAATGGTAACTCACACCGTTCAGAACATACAGCTTTGCGACAGGCTCATCTGCATGGGCAGCGGCGGGAAGCTGTGCTACTGCGGTTCTCCGCTCACAGCGGCAAGCTTTTTCGGCAAGGAAAATCTCACGGATATCTACACCGAGCTTAACGAAAATTCCCGGGAGAACGCAAGGCGGTTTTCGGAAGTGTCGCTGTATGAAAATACGCCCTCTTCTCTCACTTTCCCGAGGGACATATCCCGCCAAAAGAAACGGCGGCGCAAAGGGCTTGGTTTAAGGCAGTTCCTGTATATGACAGCAAGATACGGGGAACTTATGATAAACAGTCCGGGCAGGCTTCTTATGCTGGGGATAATGCCCGCCGCCCTCACTCTGACAGTATGCCTTGCCTTTCAGGCGGACGGGGATATTTACAAACTTCTTGACATTTCCGTCGAGCGGACGAGTATGCCGTTTATGAAAGCGTGGGACACGATCTCGCTTCTCTTTTCCTTTTCCTGCGCCGCTTTTTGGACGGGGATATTCAACTCCGTTCAGGAGATAAGCAAAGAACGGGTGATATTCCTGCGGGAACAGCGGGCGGGAGCGGGAACTCTTGCTTACGTAATGTCGAAATTTACCGTTCAGGCAGTATTGTGTGCCGTTCAGTCGGCTGTGATGACGGCGGTGTTTATGCGGCTTACGGACACTACCGTCACTGCGGCAAACGCCCCCGCCGAGGACTCCCTTCACCTTAAAATGAACAGCGACGGCATTATATTTACCGACGGCGGAATGTGGGCGGAACATTACCTGACAACGTTTCTCACGGTCATATGCGCCATGGCTGTGGGGCTGGCGGTATCTGCGGCGGCGTCAAATGAAATGGCAATGGTGGTGTGTCCCCTGTGTCTTCTGCCGCAGATACTCTTTTCGGGAGTTGTGACGGAGCTTTCGGGAATTACAAAGATAATATCAAATACCATAACCTGCCGCTGGGCATGCATAGGATATTTTACCTCTTCCGATGTAAACAGCCTCTATGCCCGCTGTGTTTACGAAAACGGTTCATGGGCAATGACGGCATATGCGGGCGGTTACGGAGTGGACGAGGCATATTCACCCGAAAAAAGTTTCCTTTTCGGATTTGACCCTGTAATAAGCTCATGGATAGCTTTGGGTATAATGACTGCGGTCTGCATTATTCTGGCAATGATATTTATCGGGTTAAGGAACAAAAAGGCTTCCTGCGGCGGAAAATAAATATCCCGGCAAAGCGGCATAATACAAATCCCTCATTGAATTATGGGATTAGTATAAAATGCGGCTTTGCCGGGATATTTCATATTGGAAATACCAATTAAATCTTTTTTCTTAACTCAACCCAACTTTGAAACAAAATCCTCCATAGCCTCGGAAATCTTTATCTGCTGCGGACAGACAGCCTCGCAGCTGCGGCAGCCCACGCAGTCCGAGGGCTTTTTGCCCTCTTCCACCGCCATAAGAGCCATGGGAGCCAAGAACCCGCCGCCGGTAAGGATATGCTCGTTATACAGCCCCAAAAGCATGGGAATATCTATTCCCTGAGGGCAGTGGGATGTACAGTAGCGGCAGGAAGTGCAGGGCAGGGACGCCGCCTTTGTCATCTTTTCGGCAATCGACATAAGAGCGTTCATTTCCTTTTCGCTCAAAGGTTTCTCCGCTTCATATGTAGCAATGTTTTCTTTGAGCTGCTCCATATTCGACATTCCCGAAAGAGTTACAACCGTTTCGGGCAGCGACTGGATAAAGCGGAATGCCCATGCGGCAACGCTCTCCTCCGGACGCAGGGCTTTTAAAACAGCCTCGTCTTCTTCAGGCAGGTTTGCCAGTTTACCGCCTCTTACAGGCTCCATTACCCACACCGGAAGATCATGCTTTTTAAGCAGCTCCACCTTTTCCTTAGCTTTCTGGAACGTCCAGTCAAGCCAGTTGAGCTGTATCTGGCAAAATTCCATATGCTCGCCGTAAGCCTCGATAAACCGCTCCATTACCGAATATTCCCCGTGAGCGGAAAAGCCCAGGTGACGAATTTTCCCCTGCTTTTTCTGTTCAAGAAGATAATCGATAATGCCGTATTTGGGGTCTAAGTATTCGTTGATGTTCATCTCGCAGACGTTATGGATAAGGTAAAAATCAAAATAATCCGTTTGGCATTTTTCCAGCTGACGGGGGAAAATCTCCCTTACCTTGGGCATATTTGAAAGGTCGTAGCCGGGGAATTTGGATGCAAGATAAAAGCTGTCACGGGGGTGTTTTGAAAGGCACTTGCCCAGGACGATCTCCGAATTTCCGTTATGGTAGCCCCATGCGGTGTCGTAATAGTTTACGCCCTTTTCCATGGCATAGTCCACCATTTGCGCCGCCAGCGTTTCGTTTATGCGGGAGTCGTCCCCGTCGATAACAGGCAGCCGCATTGCGCCGAACCCCAGCGCAGAAAGTTTCAGTTCGCCAAAGCTTTTGCAGATCACTGTTGTTCACCTCTTAAAAAAATTTCGGATATCCGGGAAATTATTCCGATAGATTTATTATAGCATACTTCTTTGTGTTTGTCAACATAAATGAAAATATGTTTACAAAAATTAATTTGTAATTTTCTTTTAATACTAATCCCCATTAGAATTATGGAGATGAAGCCGCCGAAAAAAATTTTCGTGTATGATTTTTTGCGGCGGCTGAATCCCATAATTCAATGAGGGATTTGTATAAAATTCCGATTGAATAACACATAAAAGTCAAAATACTTTTGTGAATTGTTCGGGTAAAGAGTGTGTTTTTCCCCCGCCGCATGCGGGAAAAAAACCGTTAATAAAAACAAAATTGATTTCCGTGAAATATGTTTTGCCGTTTCCGGAAAGTGCCGATTTAAGGAAATGCCAGTCAAATCGCTTTTAAATCGGCATATGCCGCAAACCTCTATCCTGTGGTCTTTTCCCCGCCTGCAGCGGGGAAAAGACTTTAAACCAATAAATCGTTCACAAAAAAGTTACAAACAACACTTGAAAAAACACGTTAAAAGTATATAATTAAATTATGATATTTTAAAAGCAATGACGGGGACGGACAGTCCGAATGTGATACCCACAGAGAGTCCGCACACGGTGAAAGCGGGCGGTTTCACGGATATGCTCCCATCACCTCCGAGCTTTGCCGCCCAGCGGAAAATGTTTATCGTTAAGCGGCAGCGGGATTCTCCCGTTACAGAGAGTTTCCGTTTTAATGCGGAAAGCAAAGCGACGGATAATTTTATCCGTAACAAGAGTGGTACCGTGGGCTAAGCTCATCTCTTGATCTCAAGAGAGGGGCTTTTTCTATTGGAGGCAAGAGATGTGTGAACCTTCGGTTCGCACAGTAAGC
>JAMOZU010000256.1 GCA_023667745.1 Ruminococcus sp. | reverse complement strand
TATGCAAGTTTTTGCGGCGGCTTCATCTCCATAATTCTAACGGGGATTAGTATTACTACTTTTCAAATGCGGATAAGGATATTGCCATGAGCAGCGGAGTCATTGCAAGGACTATATTGCTTGACAGAATGGTCAGGGAATACATAGACAAAAATCCCGATTCGGTCATTATAAATATAGCCTGCGGAATGGATACCCGCTTTTACCGTTCGGATAACGGCAAAATAAGATGGTATAATATAGACCTTCCCGTAACAATCAATGTACGCAGCAGATTTCTCAAAGAATCAGGACGGGTGGTAAACATCGCAAAATCGGCTACGGACGAATCCCGGGCTGACGATATAGAAAAAACAGCTCCGTCCTATCTTGTTGTGATCGAGGGGCTTTCAATGTATCTTTCGAAAAAGGACATAAAAAAGATACTCGCAATAATAAGCGGCAATTTCGGGAACGTTACCCTTTACATGGAAACAATGTCGCCTATGGTCGTAAAAAACGTAAAGGAAAAATCAATTGAAGCAAGCAATGCAAAATTCACCTGGGGCATAAGCAACGGAAAAGAGCTTGAAAGCTATAATTCAGCATTCAAGCTTGTAAGAGACGACAGCCTGACCGAGGGTATGAAAGAATTATACCCTGTTTACAAACTGATTTCCAAAATCGGATTTGTAAGAAAAATATCCAACAAAATTACGGTAATGACAGCTGATACAAATTCACATCGGGAATGAATTTGCGCCGCTCTTCCCTCAAAACTCAAATATCACCAGCACTTCCCCGTTTATTACCTCCACCGAGCAGCTGCTTTCGATAAACTCATTGCTTACCCCCTTGGGATAATCCGAGGACAGGGATATCCGCCCCTCGTGTCCCTCGTATTTAAGCCCCTTTACGGAAATATCCGCAGTGTTGCTCATGGCAAGAATGGAAACATACCTGTAGCCGTTGTCGTAAAAGTCGTGCCGCCCCTTGGTGGCAAAGACCATCTCAAAGCCGTTGCCGTAAATGCGCCCCTCGCAGCCGAAACGGGCTATGGAGCGAAGTATCTGCACATTCGCTATCGTATGCCCCATGCGCCCGCCGTCCCCGCCGTAAATGCGTATATCCGAGCAATGCTCCATAAGGCACTCGCGGACAGCCAGCAAAAGGTCGGTGTCGTCCTTTTCACGGGAAGCGTGAATTACCTCTATCCCCGTGTCCTCCGGGAGTTCGGCGTCGTCAATGCTGTCAAAATCGCCTATTATCTTGTCGGGAGTAAGTCCCAGAGCCTTGCAGTGCCTGTAGCCGCTGTCCGCCGCTATCACCAACGCCCCGTGGACTACCTCTATTTTGCTGTAATCGTCAATATCCGCTCCGCCGAAAATATAACCTATCATTTGCCTGTCTCCCATTCTTTAATATTTTTTGCCTCGTTGAACATCTCCAGATAGCTTGCATGCCTTGATCTTGCTATTTCCCCCTTTTCCACCGCTTCCAGAACAGCACACCCCTTTTCGGCAGTGTGACAGCAGTCTGCGAACCTGCATTTCCCCTCGTATTCCCCGAACTCCCTGAAACACCCCTTTACCTCGTTCTTTAAAATGACCGCATACTGCCCCGTTTCAAACACCGAAAATCCGGGCGTGTCCGCTATGTAACAGTCCCCTATCTTAAACAGGCGGGAGACTCTCGTGGTATGCCGCCCCCGCCCCAGTTTGCGGCTTATCTCCCCGGTTTTAAGGGACAGCTCCGGGGCTATGGCATTAAGGAGCGTGGACTTTCCCGCCCCGGTGTTGCCCGTAAACGCACAAATTTTCCCTCTTGCAAGCTCTCTTATCCGTCCCGTGAACTCGTCGGGTCTCCCATAGTCGCATATTATCACGGGAATGCCTATCCTGCCGTAAATATTCGGAATATCCCCGGGACTTTTAAGGTCGGTCTTGGTAAGGCATATTGCAGGCTCTATCCCCTTGTATTCGCACACCGCAATAAACTTATCCAGCAACAGCAAATTGGGACTCGGCTCGCAGGAGGACACCACAAAGAACATCACATCAATATTGGAAAGGGGCGGCCTTATCAGCTGATTTTTTCGGGGAGCAATCTCCGTTATAACGTCCCCCTCGACAACGCACCTGTCCCCCGCCAGCGGGCTTATGCCCTCTTTGCGGAATATCCCCCTTGCCTTGCAGGAAACAAGCCCCTCCGCAGTCTCCACCGTGTACGCTCCCCCGGAGTTTTCTGTAATAAGCCCCCTGTATTTGCTCTCCATGCCCTTACTGACCGTTGGTGATCTGATCCCACCAACTCTCGTAATCCCCCGTGCCTATTATCTGGGGATTGTCGCCGCCGGTAATATCCGAGGGTATCTCCGGGAACTCATCATCGATAAATCCGGTATCATCGGGAGAAGTCTCGGGAACTGCCGGTGCGGTCTCTTCGGGAATGCCGTAAAGGGTCTTTAACAGGTCTCTGTCAAATCTTGACTCGGAAACAGACTTGCTGTTGAAGTCAACATTGTACTCCGCCATGCTGTGGGTACGTCCGTCGCTGCCTACTGCCTCTATAACCACCTTTTGAGTGTCCTTACCCTCTACCTCAACGGTGATGGTCTGGACATAGCCTATATTGTCAACCTCGTGAGTTCCGGAGAGAATACCGTTGACATAAGCGTTGAACGCCGCTTTTCCCGTAAGCCCTTCGGGGACTGCGAAGGTGATATTCACCGTACTCATGGGGACAACTCCCGAACTGTAGGTAAGGATTATCACCGTGCCGCTGCTGACGATATTGGGCTGACCGTTGTCGTCAAGATGAGGCACGCTCTGGTGAAGAACAATATCCTTTTCCTCCGAGCTGTCCTGCTCCTGAAGCTGTACGGTAAAGCCCTCTTTTTCCAGCCTCTCCACAGCCTCCGCTCTCTTTAACCCCTCCACATCGGGGACGAACTTGTCGAACTCCTCCGGACCTCTGCTGACGTATACGAACACCATCGAGCCTCTCTCGACCTCTTCATTCCGCTCAGGCTCCGTCTTTATGACCGTGTTCTTCTCCACATCGCTGTACTGCATAACAAAGTTATACGTAAGCCCTACTCCCTCTATCATAGCCCCCGCCGTGTTGGCGTCCACCGAATAGGTGTTGGGAACTGTTACCATCTGCGGACCTCTGCTGACAGTTGCCCTTACCTCCGTGTTCCCCACCACAATAAGCGAGCCTGCCTTGGGAGAATGCTCTATGATAACTCCCGCAGGATACTCCGAGGAATATATCTCCTTATCCTTGGTAAGATTGAAATACTGGGCATACATGCTCTTGCACTGGTTAAAATCATAGCCCTTAAGATCGACCATAGCCTGGGTGTCCTCCGTGCCTGTGCCTATGTTGATAAACACCTGAATGGCAATAAACACCACCGCTATTATCACTACCGCCGCAGCAATGGCGGTAAGAGCCACCACGAAATAGGAAGACTTCGATACCTCTTCCTCATCCTCATCATCGTCCTCGTAATCCTCGTAATATTCGTTAGCCTTTGTTTTCGGTTTCGTTTTCCTCACCTCATTCTTTTTTGAGCCGCTGCTTTTGCCGTGAGCGGACTTGCCGCCGACGGAATTTTCCGCATATCTTGCCGCCGCAACAGCCTTTCCCGCCGCCTTTGCAGGGAGATTTTCAGCGGACTTGCCCGCAGGCTTGTCAAAGTAAATAGTCTTTCCCTCGTCCGAACTTTCCGGATAGGAATATTCAAATACAATGCTGGGGTTTCTCTTAAACTCCTCTATATCCTTTATCATTTCCGAAGCGGACTGATACCGCCTTGCGGCATCCCTCTGCATAGCCCTTACCACTATGGATTCAAGCCCCTCCGGGATAGTGTCGTTGACCGAGCGGGGCATTTTCGCACTGGACTGCATGTGCATTACCGCCACCGCCACGGGGGTGTCTGCGTCAAAGGGCTTTACCCCCGTGAGCATTTCATAGAGCATTACTCCCACCGAGTAAATATCGCTCTTTTCGTCGGTAATGTCCCCTCTTGCCTGCTCCGGACTGATGTAGTGAACGCTGCCTATGGCTTTGTCGGAGATAGTCTTCCCCTCTTCCCTTGCAAACCTTGCAATGCCGAAATCCATGACCTTTATGGTGCCGTCGGGGAAGAGCATAATATTCTGGGGCTTTATGTC
>JAMOZU010000255.1 GCA_023667745.1 Ruminococcus sp. | reverse complement strand
GGATTTGGGAAGTATCAAAGCGGGGTTGAAGATAATCGCCCTGCCCTTGTCTGACAGCATCAGGATATCCGCATTGTCCTCTATCCGCATCATTCGCACAAGCCTTGACTTATCCGAAAATGCCTTTGTGAGCTTTTTGCGGTTGGTCTTCGTTTCAAAAGCGGACATGGGAACTTTGGCGCACTTGCCGTTTTCAAACACCATAAACAAAAATCCCGAATAATCGTTGGTGGTTATCATGGAGATAACGTTCTCGTCCGGCTCGAAATTCAGCTTCACCGGGACAAAATCGCCCATGGCGGAGGTTTTCGTATCGGGAAATTCGGAAGCCCTTGACTTGTACACCTGGCATTTATCCGTAAAGAACAGCAGCTCCGTCCTGTTGCTGCCCTCGGCGGCATATTCCACAATGTCCCCGTCCTTGAGTTTATGGTCGCCGGACATACGCAGGGACTGGGGAGTTATCTTCTTAAAGTAACCTCCCCTTGTCATAAACAAGTGAACGGTGTAATCGGGAATGTCCTCCTCTATCTCCTCTTCCTCCTCGTCGTCGGGGTAACAGAAGAGGGTACGGCGGGGCTGGGAATACTTCTTGATGACCTCTTTAAGCTCGGCGATTATTACGCCCAGCTGCTTTTTGTCATCGGCAAGAATGTCCTCCATTTCCGTAATGTCCTTTTTGAGCTGCTCCAGTTCACCCAAGCGGTTGAGGATATATTCCTTGTTCAGGTGGCGCAGCTTTATTTCTGCCACATACTCCGCCTGCGTTTCGTCAATGCCGAAGCCTATCATCAGATTGGGGATAACGTCCGAATCCTCCTCGGTCTCACGGACTATCTTTATAGCCTTGTCAATGTCAAGGAGAATTTTTTGCAGAGCCTCCAACAAATGGAGCTTCTTTCTCTTCCCCTCCAGATCGTGGAACACACGCCGCTTAATACAGTCTTTCCGAAACGCCGTCCACTCCTCCAGTATCTCGTAAACACCCATAACTTTGGGATAACCGCCGATAAGGATATTGAAGTTGCAGGAATAGCTGTCCTCCAAGGGAGTCAGCTTATAGAGCTTTTTCATCAGCTTGTCAGGGTCGGTATCTTTTCGTATGTCAATGGCTATTTTCAAGCCGTTGAGGTCGGATTCGTCCCTGATGTAGGTAACTTCCTTTAGTTTGCCGTTTTTGGCAAGCTCCACTATCTTATCTTTTATAGCCTCAATGGTAGTGGTTGGGGGTATCTGCGTAACTTCAATGCAGCGGGAATCGGGGTCGTAATTGTACTTTGAACGTATCTTCACCGCTCCCCTGCCGGTGCGGTATATTCTTTCCAGCTCCGCCTCATCGTAGACCATATATCCGCCGCCGGGGAAATCCGGACCCTTGAGGACGGAATGAAGATCGAAGTTTTTATTTTTGATAAGCCCGATAGTCCCCTCGCATATCTCCCGCAAATTAAAGGAACATACATTTGACGCCATGGAAACGGCAATACCCATATTATTGTTCACCAGCACAGAGGGGAAGGTTGCGGGGAGAAGTGTCGGTTCGGTGGTCTCGTTGTCATAGTTGGGAACAAAATCCACCGTGTCCTTGTCAATGTCCCTGAAAAGCTCATTACAGATAGGGTCGAGCTTTGCCTCGGTGTACCTGGCGGCGGCATATGCCATATCACGGGAATAGGCTTTGCCGAAATTGCCTTTGCTGTCAACATAAGGATGCAGCAGGGCTTCATTTCCCCTTGCCAGCCGCACCATTGTTTCGTAAATGGCGGCGTCTCCGTGGGGGTTGAGCTTCATGGTCTGCCCTACTATATTGGCGGACTTTGTTTTGCTCCCTGTCAGCAGTCCCATTTTGTACATGGTATACAGCAGCTTCCTGTGAGAGGGTTTGAAACCGTCTATCTCCGGCAACGCACGGGAAACTATAACGCTCATGGCATAGGGCATATAATTCTTGCGCAAAGTGTCGGTTATAGCCTCCTCCGCCACAACTCCGCTTCCTGCGATATACGCCTTGGAGGCAAGAGACGATCTTGAGGGTGATCTTTTAGGTTCTTTTTTTCTTGGCATTTTATTTGACCCCTGAAACAGGGCTTCGACTCCTTTCGGTTATGTGAAAATTGCGGATCGCATTGTTCGGCGAACGCTTATGGGTCTGACGGTTTTGCAGACCTTTCATTGACCGTACACGCTTTGATTCGCTGACCTTTAATAGATTCCATCCTCCTCCGCCTCCGCCGCCTTTATCATAATAGCGCACTCCAGCCGCTTTTTCTCGATCTCGCAGGAGAGCTTATGAGACGTGAGGATATTCCCCGTATAGATATAATTGTTGGCATTGCAGCCGCCGCTGCAATAGAATTTAGCCCAGCATTTCTTGCAATCCTCTTTTGAGTAGATATGAGCGGCGGCAAATTCCTTTTTAATATCGGTGTTGAACTCCCCCGTGTTGATATTGCCCATGTGATACTTTTCCTCCCCCACAAACTGATGACAGGGGTAAATATCGCCATCGGGCGTTACCGCCACATACTCGTTCCCCGACCCGCAGCCCCGCAGCCGCTTTATGGCGCAGGGACCTTGGTCGAGGTCAAGCATAAAGTGAAAGAAGTTGAATTTTTTCCCCTTGGCTCTGTTGATAAGTATCAGCTGGGCAAGCCTCTCGTATTCGGAAAATATAGCCGGCAGTTCCCGCTCGGTAATGGCATATTTTTCCTTGCTGTCACTTACCGCAGGTTCAACGGATATCTGGTCGAATCCCATATCCGCCAGGTGAAAAACGTCATTGGAAAAGTCAAGGTTGTATTTGGTATATGTTCCCCGAACGTAATAATTTTCAAAATCACGCTTTTTGGCGAGGTCAAGGTATTTTCCTGTGATCAAGTCATAGCAGCCTTTGCCATCTGCCCGCTTCCTCATGCGGTCGTTGACCTCTTTCCTGCCGTCAATGCTCATAACCACATTGTAAAACTCTTTATTTATAAACTCCGCTTTTTCGTCGTCCAGCAGCATGCCGTTGGTGGTAATGGTAAAGCGGAAATTTTTTCCCGTTTCCTTTTCCCTCGACCTGCCGTATTCCACAAGTTTTTTCACCGTTTCCCAGTTCATCAAAGGCTCACCGCCGAAAAAGTCCACCTCTAAATTCTGCCTGTCCGCAGATTTTTCAATGAGAAAATCAAGAGCCTTCTTTCCCGTTTCAAAGTTCATAAGTTTACGTCCCAAAGAATAGTCCCCCGCGGAAGCAAAGCAGTATTCGCACCGCAGGTTGCAGTCCATGGCGATAAGCAGGCACATGGCTTTTACGGGAGCAGCCACGGAATATTGAGCGAATTTCTCATATCCGTCCTCCGAAAAGAGTATCTCCTCGGCGTGAAGCTCCTTTACCTCTTCATAGCAGGAGATTATCTCATCTCTCGGATAAAATCTCGACAGCTTTTCAATGACGTTTTCCGGACATTTTTCCTCAAAGGGAGGGGCTACGTTATCGAGCATATCGTAAGTTAGCTCGTCCACTATATGAACGCCTCCGCTGTGGACGTCAAGGACGATATTGTAACCGTTCAGCTTATATTTATGGATCATTTTTTACATCTCCCGAATTTTGCAACAGGCGGTTTTTTCGCTCTGATATGGTTTGATTAAAATTTTAAGGCAAGGGCAGGAAATATACCGTCCCGCTCACTTGCCTTAAAGGTTGCCTTGGGGTACGCCGATAATCAGTCCTTGGCGGCGCACTTCTGGTTTGCCACAGTGCAGGAAGTCTTGCAGGCTGACTGACAGGACGCCTGGCACTTTCCGCAGCCGCCCTTTGCGGCGGTCTGACGAAGGTTCGCCTTATTGATGGTTTTGATATGCTTCATCTCTTACTGATCCTCCCTGAATTGGATTTAATAACATTATAGCATATTTTTCCCGCAATTTCAAGATTTATAAAAATATTCAGCGAATTAAACATAAACTTGTCCGGCTATCGAAAAAAATTTGTTTATTTTACATCAGCGGATAGAGGCAAGAAGCAAGAGGCAGGAAGCAAGAAAACTTGAATCCTCCCGCCGAAACGGCAATCCCGTCTGCGGGAAACACATCGGCCAAACGGGGAAAGCCCGAAAGCATATAAAATCTCCCTGCTGTACGCTGACCGTCGGCACAGTCCTTTAAACCGCTAAAACTT
>JAMOZU010000254.1 GCA_023667745.1 Ruminococcus sp. | reverse complement strand
GGTACTGCCATATGTACCAGCTTATCTACATAAAAAGCCCCCTCTGCGGAAGGGTCCGTGTATCTCCCCAGTAGCCCTTCTAAATAGGCTTTGCGTACTAACAGGCTTTGCAGCTCCTCCGTCATTTTCTCAATGCTGCCGCCCGGTTTTATCGCCCTGATTTCCTCCGCTTTTTCCGGGTCTATATCTTCAATGCCAGCTTTCGCAAAGGCTCCATGTGTGACGGCGTTTTTGTTGCCGTCCTTTTTGGGGGTCCTGCCGGAAGCATTTTTATTTCCCCTCTGCCCGCCCCTCTTTTTCGGGGCTTCTTTCAGGCGTTCTTCCCACTTGTCCTCTGATTTCCACTTGCTTATCCTTGATTTCGGCACACCTGCTGCCGCCGCCAGTTCATCTAACGTCATTTTGCCGCCGCTGTCTATGTACCTTGCCATGCTCTGGTCCCGCTCCGGGTTCCTCGGTCTTCCCATCCGTCCTCACTTCCTTTCGTTCGTTTTCGCAGCCCTGCCCCGCCCTGATTTCGGAAATATAAAAAATTCAGGGTTTCAAAATTGTCCAGAACATGAAGCCCGCCTTGCTTCCCCTGCATTTTGAAGCCCTGTTTCTGTGTCTTATTATACCATTTGTTTCCGTGCAATACTGGGCAATCCTTCATTCCTTTACTTCATAGGCAGAAAGAACATGATTTTTTTCAAAACCTTTCAGAAGCCTTTCCACCGCTCCGTCCCGGATATTTTTACACTGTCTTTCGCTGTAGTGTGTCCCTTCCGCTACCTGTTCCCACTTCATTTTGTGGAAATAATACCCGAAAATGACGTTTTTCTGCTTCATTGTCAGCCGTGACACTTCTTTCAGGATTTCAACCTTGATTTTCTGCAATTCCTCTATTTCGTGCGTGTACCGCTGAATATCGCCCCGCACATATTCCGGGATATTCATTGCAATTCGCTCTGTTTGGTTAGAATTTGCATATTTCCCCTTCGTCGTGTCGCTGTACCCGATTCCCTGAATCGGATTGTAATATTGTTCTAAGTCAGAAATAATGCTGCGGCGTGTCCTGATCTCCCCGTCAATCTCCGGGAACAATTCAAGCAATTTCAGCACTTTTCCTTTGTTCATGCTCTCTGCTGCCATCGGTTTTACCTCCTTCATTTCGCACGGCAAGGGCAATCACCGCTTCCGGCGTTGCCCTCTCTCCGTTTTCGTTCAGATTTTCCACAATTTCCGCAATCCTCGCTAACATTCCCACGCTTTTAGTCCTCCCTGCGGCGTAACTCCTGTACAGAAAAGCCTATAATGCAATACCCGTCTTCCAGCCCCGTCCATTCCTCCCATACATAGGTTATTTCCGTCACGATCTCCCGCCCCGTTGTCCTTCCTGCCGTGTATTCCTGCATGATCGCCGTTTCCCCTACCCTGTACCCTTCATTTTTCACCAGATAGAAAGTCAGCGTTTCATTTGCAATTTCGGCATATTTTGAAGCCGCCAGCGTGATCTCATGCACCTTCTTTTCCGCTTCACTGGGTAACTGCTGCATTTTCTCTTCCTGCTGCCGTTCTTTCAGCTTCCTTGCCGTTTCCCGGTCAATTTCTGCCTGTTCTTCGTTGTAGCGGTCTTCTTCCGTCTTCCGGGCTTCCTGCCTGTTCACATAGGCATTGCAGGAAGTGACAGTGCTTTTCTTTTCGTGGCAGGTTTCGTAATTCTCGCAGGAATAGCAAAGAGAAACAACGCTTTCCGGCTGCGGGTCTTCGTACTCTTCCGGCTCTTCCGGCTCATTCATGAACCCTTCCCCCGGTTCTTCCCCCTCTGTGGCTTCCTGTGCGCCCTCTGTGGGCGTTTTTTCCTCTTCTCCGTGTATTTCCTCACCCGTCCCCGATATTCCCGGCAGAATGGCTTCTGTGAAGCTCATTTGCCCCGGCATTTCCTTTCCGGCTTCCTCCTGCTGCTTCATTTCCCTTGCTTCTGCCAGTGAAAGCGTCCCGGCTTCCTCCACCTGATCTGCCGCTTTCTCCTGCCCCTCTGCACTCATGCCGGACAGCTCAACCGCTACAGAAACATTGATAACGCTTTCTTTGAAATTCTTCATCAGGCGGGCAGACAGATTGTTGTATATCGCTTTATACCGCCCCAGTTGCGCTTCCGTCGTTCCTGTGATCTCTGAAAGTATTTCACGGGTCCTTCCCTCAATGCTGTATTCCGCTTTCAGTTCCTTTGCCAGTTCCTCTGCCTGAATTGCTTCCATCATCTTCTCCCAGTCGGTCTTATCCCGGAAGCGGTTCGCCATAATCAGTGCCAGGCGGTCCCTCACGTCCTCTTTCTTGAACACGCACGGCACAAACCGCATTTCCTCTTTCCCCTCTTCTAACAGAGAAAGAACCGCCAGCCGTCTTCTATGCCCCGCAATGATCTTGTATTTGCCGTTTTCCGGCTTGCTTACCAGTAACGGCTGCAACACTCCCACAAGCTCAATAGATCGCTTCAATTCGTCGTCTACATGATAGAAATTATCCTGTGACGGAATAAGGTCTTCCACGTCAATGTTCATGATCTCCTGCTGGGCGTTTTCCTGCTGCCCCGCTCTGCTTTCCTCCTGCTGCCTGCTGCCCGCTTCCTCCAGTTCCTTTGAACGGCTGTTCAAAAGGTCAGTCAGATTGAATTTTCCTGCTTTTCCTGCCATCTTCTTTTCTCCCTTCCCGTGTCCAATTCGGTCACATATTCAAATATTCTTCAACCAGCTTTTTATAGTCCTGTGCCGCCCCGCAGCGGCTGGAATAAATCAATATAGGCTTCCGCTCAAAAGTACACGGTTTCATTTTTGCCGTTCTCCTGATATGCGTTTCAAAAAGCGGGTACTTATTGCATACTTTCAGGTATTCTTCCCCCTGCTGGTCTGCTTCGTTCAGCCTGTCATACTGTGTCACGAAACAACCCCGGAAGCACAACGCCGGGTTCAGTTCTTCCCTTGCGTTTTCAATCTGTTCTGTCAGTTCTTCCAGCCCGTCAAGCGAAAAGTCGTCAATCGTGATCGGCACAAGCACATCATCAGAAGCAACCAGCGCATTTATCGTGCTTATGTTAATATCCGGGGCATTGTCAATGATACAGAAGTCATACTGCCCCGCTACCTGCTGCAACGCCCTTTTGAAGCGTGTCTGCTGCGGGCGGCTCTGGTCTAACATTACTTGCAGATTCGCCGTTGAAAGATTCATGTTTGCCGTGATAATGTCCAGCCCGTCATAGTCCGTATGCTGAATGACTGCCGCCGTGTCAATTTTCCTGTCGGTCATGATCTCCGCAACGCCCGCTTTCTCATAGCTGTGGCGGCTGAAAAACTTTGAAGCGTTCCCCTGCTTGTCATTGTCTACCAGCAGAACCTTCTTTTTGTGTACGGCGTTCAGGATATGCGCCATATTGACGCTGGAAGTTGTCTTTGCCACGCCGCCTTTCAGATTGATAATTGAAATTGTCTTCATGTGTCCTTCCTCCTTGTATCTGGTATGATTTTTTATTTTCCCAGTAATGCGCCGGGCGGGAATCGGACCCGCCCCGCAGGTCTTCACCTGCTGCCCCTTTGCGGCTCCCGGCTCAAATATCAAAATTGTTAGTTGCTGTCGCCAGATTTCTCAATGCTTCCTGCTGCCCTTCAATTTCGTAATACTCTCTCATTAGGTCAAGTGCTTTGTATGCGTTCCCGGTCTTCACAAGCTCTTCAACCAGCTTTTGCAAGCAGCACCATTTATGCCCGTCGCCCTTCTCTGCGCATAACTCCTGCAATTCATGAAAGATTTCATTCTTTCTTTCATCTAACTTTCCGATACTGATATTCCATGCCGTGTATTTTTCTTTTAACTGTGCCTTTGTCATTTCCTTTACCTCCGCTTTGTTTTCCTGATTGATTATGTATCTATTATATACTTGCGTAAGATAAATTTCAATCGGCAGAATACACAATCTTACGCAAGTATATTTGTGCAATTTGTATACTTGCGTAAGTTATTTTATTATCTGGGCGGGAAGTCCTTTGCGTCTTTCAAGTCCATAAACGGCGCATACTTCCCGGACCCGTCCAGCTCATAGGTAAAAAGCACCGTTCCTGACCGCAGATAATGAGTACATGCAATGTCTGTTATTACACGGTTTTCAATCGTGTACAATACCCCGTCTTCGTTCTTTCCAG
>JAMOZU010000253.1 GCA_023667745.1 Ruminococcus sp. | reverse complement strand
AAAATATTCGCCAAAGAAATAAAGTCGGTCTTGACGTTGGTGGAATATCTCTCCTCCCGCTTCAAGGGAAATTTTCTTTTCATGGAGACTTGCCATACGCTCCTCAAAGGGGACGGATTCGTCAAGGTAAAAGTTTACCTTATCGTCCGCCTCTCCGCCGTAAAGAGCGGCGGGAGAATTTTCGTAAACCGTTTCCGGAGATGACCCCGCTCCGCCCCCCGAAACGTCACGGACATATTGAATATTTGCCCTTTGCCTTCGGGTCTCCCGCAATGCTTCAATGTTACTCTCGTCAAAATCTTCCTCGTCGAACTTCTTGGAAAAGTTTTCCACACGGACTATCTTTTCCACCAAATCCTCGTTTTTCCGCAAGTCTTCCATTATCTCTTTAAGCTCGCCGCTTTGGAGCATGGACGCCGCCCGCTCCGCCGCTTTGTTAGCCTCGGTGTTGATACGGTAAAGCTCCCCTGCCGTGGAACTGCGAATGCTCTCGGCAACCATTTTAAGCTCCCTTATTTTGCTGTCCGCCGAGTCGAAAATTTCCCGCAGCAGCTTATCCCTGTCAAATTGGAGACTTCGCCGCTCCCCTTCCAGAATGTCCTCGTAAGCCTTTTTTATTTTAAGGGAACAGTCGGAGGTCTCTTGGCGAAGTCTGGCGGTCTCGTTCAAAGCCCGCTCTTTGATGTCGTTTTCACAGCTGTCAGCAAGCTGTGAAAAGCTGTCCGCCCGCTTCCCAAGAGCTTCAATGCTTTCGTTGACCTGCTCCAATATACGCTTTACCGCCCTCACGCTTTCCTCGGCGGCGGCAATGCTTTCTTCGTTTATATCATATACACCCGAACTCCGCCGAACGTCCCGCAAAAGCTCCTCTTTGGCAAACTCCGTGTCCTCCGCCATGGCAAGCCTTTGCGCCGCAAATATCACCCACGCCCCGAACTGCCGTTCATCGGCGAAAAACGCCCTCGCCTCTCCCGAACAGTCCGCCGCAATGCCGAAAATATTGGGATTTTCCTTTATCCTTTTTATTTTGAGAAGAGATTGGGTGACCCACAGATAAACCGTTGGGTCGGCAAAGCAGCCGAACAGCGTATCCGAATGAAGCCCGGAAAAATACACTCCCCCCTTGTCCAGCAGCCGCAGGAAAACTGCCCTTATTACAGGCGCATTTTCCGCCTCGGGAAAGGGAAGCATTCTTGCGTATATCTCCTCGCACTCGCTTATTACCTCCGAAAAGTTCCTGCCAAGCCCCGTCTGCATTATCCTTTCCGTAACCTCAGCCGCCAGTTCCACGCTGCCGAAAGGCGTGCTTTGGGGATCCAGTTTTACGCTGTTAAGATAAATGCTGAGTGCGCTGTACCTGTCGTCCTTTTTCATTTTTTCCCTGATCCGAACCATCAGATCATTGAGCTTTGATGTGTATGTATCGGCTGCTTTCATTTTCATCTCTCCTTAATCGGAAATTTTTCTTATAAAATATCTCCCCTCGAAACATTCTTTAAATAAGCCGGAGGTAAACTCTCCCGCGTGAATAAATTCCGTCTGGATAAGGTTTTGCCCCGGAAATATCTCGTGAACGGCGTTAAAGGAAAAGACGGTCACGGGAACTTGGCTGTCCTCGGAAAAATCTGCATATTCCCTGTAAAAATGCCGTATCACAGCGGCTGCGGCCGTATTGCCGGTATTGACCCGATTATCCCCTTTGCCGCCGAAATCCGCCGCTATGAAACTGCGTGTTCCGCCGACGGTATGCGCTATCCCGATACCGCCCCAAGGAAGCGGGAATTTATCGGCGTTTTCCAATTTCACATTGCAGACGTTTTCGATAACCTTTACAAGCCCCGTAAAATTTTCATCGGCGTTCTCCTCTTTGAGCGGCTGTATCTCCCGCTTTTTATCGTAAACAAGTCCGCCGTCGAATATCCGCAGACGGTACGCCCCGCCGTAAATGTCAAAGGAATATTCCCGCAGTATCTCCCGCCCGGTGCGGCTTTTTGCGGTAACGAAAATTTCACGGTCGGAACAGGCAAAGGAAATTTCTGCGGAATGAGCGGCTCCGAGGATATTCCCCGCCGTAAACTCCGCCTTTGTCCCCTTGCGTTTTACCGACAGGGGCAGGGTTTTCTCCCTGCCGTTTACCCTGCATTTTACAGCGTATCTGTTTGTGTAGCCGGAAATGTCCCCGATAAATTCCGCCTTTGCTCCCAGTCCCTCGTAAATTTCGCCGAGGAAATAATACAAAAACGGCTGACAGGCGTTTACAAAATTTTTCCCGAAGGTCACCCTCCGCAAAAAACTCCCCTCAATATCCGCAAACACGTCAAGGCATTCGGGGAAACTTTGCCTGCTGCGGCGTTCGAGGAGATTTCTTGCAGCCTCGTCCGCAGCTGTATCGGGATTTGCCTCATATGCGGCAAGAGCCAGCTTTTCAAGCTCGCCGAAGCCCTTGTCCCCCTCACAGAGATTTATAGGGACGTTCCTTCCCCGCATCAGTATCAGCCCCCTGATACCGCCGGGAAGAGTGTAATATTTTATCATGCTCACATTTTCCGCATTCGCCAAAGCAAGCTCGTTGTCGGTCATATATTCGGTCATACCACCGCCGCCTTTCCCGAAGTATCTTAAAACATTATATCACATATCCGCAGATTTTTCAATAGGCGAACGAAAAATCAAGGAAATAATTTTTGGAGGGAATGTTTTCCTTATTATTTTTATACGTTTCGGCCAAGGGATTTTTATTGGTAGATTTTCAACAAATTATCCTGTAATAGCTTGTTGGTATTCACAAATAATACAATAGAATTGTTTGGATTATTGGTTATTTATACATAAAAAATCAGATAAAAATATTTATAAAATCCTTTTAAAATTCATAATCATCTGATATAATAATGTGTAGCAAGTAACAAACGATGTTTGTGTTTGTCAAAACCGTTTTTTCCCTGCGGGCGAAAATAACGCCGAATGAAAACAACAGCAAATATAAGGAGCGGATATTATGAACATTAAAAAAACTTTTTCACGATTCCTCGGAGGGCTTTCTGCGGGGGCAATGGCGGCGGCAATGCTTACGGGAGTTTCGGGCGCAGGCGTTTTTGACGCTTCCGTTGAAGTCTCCGCCGCCGCCCGTGACTTTGTTATCGAGTAGGAAAAAACTCCCGACGGCGTTCTCAATGTGCTGACATATTACAGGGGCGCAGGAGGGGATATAACCATTCCCTCCGAGGTGGACTGGATAGGAGAAGAGGCCTTCGAGGACAACGACAATATAAGGAGCGTGACATTCCCCGTTACAGACAAATATCCCGATGATTCGGCATATGTGGACGAGTCCGCATTTGAGGGGTGTCTTAATCTTAAAAAGGTGGTTTTCGAGGGGAACACCTGTATCGGCGAGTCCGCATTTGAGGAATGCCTTAATCTGGAAAGCGTTAATTTCAAAGGCGGCATTACCGACTGCATCGATGAGGACGCTTTTGCTTGGTGCGAGCGGCTGAAGACTGTCAAGATAGCGTCAAGCTCCAACGATTTCTATATAGGCGAGGGCGCATTCCGCTGCTGTTATTCCCTTTCGTCCGTAAATCTGCCCAAGGGCTGCACGGATATTTATTCTTACGCATTTGTGAACTGCTATAATTTGCAGGCTGTCACAGTTCCCTCAAATACCAAGCTCAGCGGCGAGGACATTTTCGGTTACTGCGTTATGTTCACCGACAAACAGCAAGCTGCCAATGCCATTGAAGAGGACGAGGAAGTCGGCCGCATGACCACCTTTGTTGCCGATGGGAAAAAGAGCGGCTATTCCATATCCTACTCCACCGTTGACGGCGACGATTACGATTACCATTATCCGAGAATGTCCCTTTACGTGGGCGCAAAGAAATTCACTCCCAAACAGCTCACCCTTACCGTTACCAAAAATTCCTCCGCCGAAAAATGGGCAAAGAAAAACGGCGTGAAATACGGCTATGCCGCAGGAACGGCAGCGGGAACGTCAACCGGGAAAACGATGAAAAAATAACTCTTCCCGTTTTGAAAAAAATATGAGTGAATTTTTGTATGTAAAAAAGTCCGCCTCCGAAAAACCGGGGGCGGATATTTATAAAACGTCTTAAACTGTAAGGTCGGGAAACACGTCTTTCAGCTTTCTTCCCTTGTTTTAATATCCGCAAGCCGA
>JAMOZU010000252.1 GCA_023667745.1 Ruminococcus sp. | reverse complement strand
CCATTGCCGCTGCCCGTTCCTCCGGCAGCAGCGGACAAAGCGAGGCATATATACCTTCATTGTAAATAAAGGATGTGCCGATCTGTACAGATCCCTCATTGAATTACGGAAAATCGGCCGCCGCAAAAACCGTAAGGCTAAGTTTTTGCGGCGGCTTCTTCTCCGTATTTCGGTATAACATTTGTGCCGAAATTCCAAAGATAATTAATCCCGGACTCCGGCAGCTGTC
The DNA here is from genome assembly GCA_023667745.1 of Ruminococcus sp. GTDB lineage: Bacteria > Bacillota > Clostridia > Oscillospirales > Ruminococcaceae > Huintestinicola. The sequence continues at coordinate 3,956 of JAMOZU010000252.1, read as the reverse complement.
AACAAAGGATCGGCTTTCGCCGACCATCTGTTGCTTTCTTATTATTGCGGATGCCGAAAAATCAGCTCTGCTTTTTTGCCTCGATATCCGCAAGAGCGTCCTTGCGGGAAAGGTTGATACGTCCCTGGCTGTCTATCTCCATTACCTTGACGAATATCTCGTCGCCTACAGAAACAATGTCCTCTACCTTTTCCACTCTCTGCTTGTCCAGCTTTGAGATATGAACAAGTCCGTCCTTGCCCGGAGCTATCTCGACAAATGCACCGAAGGTCATAAGTTTTACTACCTTGCCTCTGTAAATTGCGCCTATTTCCGGGTCGTTGGCAATGGTGTCGATTATCTTTACGGCTTTCTGCGCACCCGCTAAGTCTATGCCGCTGACAAATACGTTGCCGTCTTCGTTGACGTCGATCTTAACACGGCAGTCAGCGGAGATCTTCTGAATGACCTTGCCGCCCTGACCGATAATATCCCTGATCTTATCCACAGGCACTTTCGTCCGCAGCATCTTGGGAGCATACTTGCCCACCTCCGGGCGAGGCTCGGCTATTGCCTTGAGCATTACCTCGTCAAGGATATAATCCCTTGCCTTGTGGGTCTTGGCGAAGGCTTCACGAATAATGTCATAGGTAAGCCCGTCCACCTTGATGTCAACCTGAATGGCTGTTATGCCCTTTTTCGTGCCGCCTACCTTAAAGTCCATATCGCCGAAGAAGTCCTCCAAGCCCTGAATGTCCACCATTGTCTGAAAGGAGCCGTCGTCTCTTGTGATAAGTCCGCAGGAAATGCCCGCAACAGGAGCTTTTATGGGAACGCCTGCGTCCATAAGGGCAAGGGTCGACCCGCATATTGACCCCTGGGAAGTCGACCCGTTGGAGGACAGAACCTCGCTTACCAGACGCAAAGCATAGGGGAAATCCTCAACGCTTGGGATAACAGGTTCAAGGGCTCTCTCCGCCAGTGCGCCGTGACCTATCTCACGCCGCCCCGGTCCTCTCGAAGGCTTTGTTTCGCCCACGGAGTAAGAGGGGAAATTGTAATGGTGCATATAACGCTTGCTGTCTTCCTCGTCCAGTCCGTCAATGCGCTGTGCGTCGCTTACGGGACCCAATGTGGCAACGGTCAGCACCTGCGTCTGCCCTCTCGTGAACAGCCCCGAACCGTGAACCCTCGGCAGCACGCCCACTTCCGCCGCCAGCGGGCGTATATCGTCCAGTCCCCTGCCGTCAACTCTCTTGCCCTCGTAGAGCCAGTTGCGGACTATCTTCTTTTGGAGCTTGTAGATGCACTCGTCTATCATAGCTTCTTTTTCGGGATATTTTTCATCAAACTCCGCATGAATATCGTCCTTGATGGGGTTGAGCATTTCTTCCCTCTTGTTCTTGTCATCGGTATCGAGAGCAACCTTTACTCTCTCGGCGGCAAAAGCCTCTATCCCGTCAAACATATCATGATCCACTTCCATGGACTCGAACTCGAACTTTTTCTTGCCTATCTGTGACGTAATATCGCTGATGAAGGCAACTATCTTCTTAATTTCCTCATGCCCCTTGATAATGGCGTTCATCATGGTCTCATCGTCGACCTCGTTGGCTCCCGCCTCTATCATAACGACCTTTTCCATTGTCCCCGCAACGGTAAGGTTAAGGTCATTCTTAGCCCTCTGCTCCAGTGTGGGGTTAAGGACAATTTCCCCATCCACAAGTCCCACGCTTATGCCGCCGATAGGTCCTGCCCAGGGGATATCCGAAATGGATATGGCAACGGAAGTTGCTATCATGCCCACGATTTCCGGAGAATGATCCGGGTCAACCGACAGCACCGTCATGACTACCGACACATCGTTCCTCATATCTTTCGGGAACAGGGGGCGGATAGGTCTGTCTACCACACGGGAGGTAAGGATAGCCTTTTCCGAAGGCTTGCCCTCACGCTTCATAAACGAGCCGGGGATACGCCCCACAGAATAGAGCCGCTCCTCATAGTCCACGGACAAGGGGAAAAAGTCTATCCCCTCTCTGGGCTTTACGCTGGCTGTAACGTTCGCCATTACCACCGTCTCGCCGTATTTTACCCAGCATGAGCCGTTGGAAAGCTCGCAGGTCTTGCCGGTTTCAACCGTCAGCTCTCTTCCCGCAAATGTTGTGGTGAACACTCTGTGTTTGTCAAATGTTTTCATCTGATTCATATTTTTTCCTCCATCATTTTTTGAAATTTTTTTAACGTTTCTTCCGACGGAGTATAGCAATAAATCCGAACCGCCAACCACACGCCGACACGCCGCATGCCCGCAGCCGCTCACAGTCCCGATTTAATGCTAAACTTCCGCCCGGAGAAAAGGGATATACGCCGTCTGCCGGGAACATACCGTCTTTTTTTGAAAACAACATTCCCAAACAAACACCGAAAGGCAGAGTAAAGGCCTTCGCCTTTACATACTGCCTTGGGACTTTTTTCCGAAATTACTTACGCAGACCGAGTTTTTCAACGATAGCACGGTATCTGTTGATATCCTTCTTCTGGAGATAACCCAGCAAATTGCGCCTGTGACCTACCATTTTGAGAAGACCTCTTCTGGAGTGGTGGTCGTTCTTGTGGACTTTCAGATGTTCGTTAAGGTCGTTGATCCTCTTGGTGAGAATGGCGATCTGGACCTCCGGAGACCCGGTATCATTGTCACTGAGCCTGTTTGCGGCAATAACCGCACCTTTTTCTTCCTTGCGCATCATAATAAATACACCTCTTTAAAAATTTCTTCCCCGAACCCTGCATACGGCAGGCGTAATTCCCCGAACAAGGGGCATTCCCCGTAAGCTGAGTAAGGGATAATATGTTTTGCACACGAACAATATTTATTATACCACCTTTTCTCCGATTTGTAAAGGGGTTTTGGAAATTTTTTTTGAAAAATTTTATTTTTGGCACAGAGGAATTTTTTTGAGTTTAAAATCGCTTTAAGCAATTCCGGCAGACTTTGATTTGTAATCCGGCAACTCTGTTGTTTCGGTATGCAAAAAGTCTGTCCGTTAAGTTAAAACCCTTATTTTGTTTGGCTTTTCCCAAGCCTTCGGCGGAGAAAAGGCGTATCTTTATGCAAGCCGAGATAACTGCGTTTTTATCATAAATCTTGAAAATACATATATATTTCACAATATTATCCTTTCATTTCAGCTGTTTCTTGTTAAAATCGCCGAAATTCTTTTAAGTCCTTGACAAATCCCGAAAGAAGTGATATACTTTATAACAGCGATATATAACACCGTTATACGAGGTGACGGGCATGAGCGAATCCGAAAAAACCACTTTGGAGGCAATACACTGCGCAGCAAGGGAAGAGTTTGCGGAGAAGGGCTTCAAGTCCGCTTCTTTGCGGAATATAGTGAAAACAGCAGGCGTTACCACGGGAGCATTTTACGGCTATTACAACAGCAAGGCGGAGCTTTTCAAAGCTCTTGTGGGCGAGACTTACGACCATATAATGAACCGCTACAGGCAGTCCCACGAGGACTTTGAAAAACTCCCGGAAGATGCCCGACCGGAACAGATGGGCGTTATCTCCGGCAGCTGTATGGAGGATCTGCTGGTGTACTGCTATGAGCATATGCAGGAAGTCCAGCTTATCCTCAAATGCTCGGAGGGTACGAAATACGCCTTTCTTATAGACGAAATGGCGGAGCTGGAAACCGAGTCCACCCATGAATATTACAAGACCCTGGAAAAGCTCGGCATATCCTCGCCCAAAATAGACAGGCGTCTTGAGCATATTCTTATAACCGGAATGATGAACGCATACTTTGAGGTCATACTTCACGAAATGCCCTTTGAGGACGCAAAAATTTTTTTGCGGGAATTGCTGGAATTTCACATGGCGGGCTGGGCGAAAATCATGGGGCAGGAAATTATACAAATCCCTCATTGAATTATGGGACTTAAGCCGCCGCAAAAAATCATACACG
>JAMOZU010000251.1 GCA_023667745.1 Ruminococcus sp. | reverse complement strand
AAGCCTGCCTATCCACCAGAGCTTGGAAAGACTGTTTGTTATCAATGACTTCCTTTTATCATATGAAAAAAAGTACCTTGCCTTGACATTTGTTTCTTTCAGCGTCCGGTAGTCGTCAACGTGCCATCGCTGCTGCATATAACCCCAGAAATCGCTGTGGCACATTCCCGCCCAGAGACGTTCGTCGGAGGCTTGGGTATCGGTCAGTGTTCTCATAGCCGAATAAAGAGTTATAATATTGTCCACATCCGTTTTGCCGAGGCTGTCCTCGTCTGCTTTCACAAAGGTCAGCTGAAAATCCGGAAATTCCTGCTTGTATTCGATAAAAGGGTTTTCGGAATCGAAGTATTCATATACCCATCTGTTGGTATCGTCCGCATAATGGCGGAGATTGCCGTTTAAATTCGCTTTAAGCGCACCGAGGGAATTTTCGCCGAGAAAGTGAACTTTCACTTTATTCATCTCCTTCATCTGATATATCATAGGACGCAAGCGCTTCAAAGGCTCTGTCGACAGGCAGATCCAGGGATTTTTGAGCCAGTTCATAGGAAGGTACGTTTTCAAGCAGCTCACTGTTTAATTTAATATTGCTTCTCAGAAGATTTTTTTCTATGGACTTGTACCATCGTTGATTTTCATATTCCCCCGTGCCGTCTTTCTTTAATGTTTCAAAGGTGTATATAAGTGCGGGAACTATCAGGACGGAATGTATGACCGGCAGCATCAGCGGGTCGCCCGCAAGTATCTTGTAATTCCGGAAACTTTTGTCGGATAAGGTAAGGACGATCTTTTCGCCGTCGATATTTATCTTCATTCCGTCCTCTGCGTCCTCCGCACTGCGGCATACGGTGAATATGGATGGTATCTTTGCCAGCTCCTCCGTTTCCTTGGTGATCTCAATGTTTACCTGCCCTCCGACAGCAATTATATTCCCCTTGCGAAGCTCAAAGGAGATACCCTCATAATCCTCATTGAATGCACTGTTGGTGTAATTGAGCGTTTGGGACACGACCGTTATAAAAGCGCATACGGATACCTTGCCGTTGAGTTTATGTTCGGGGATATTTCTGCTCATAGTCTCCCCGTCTGTCATCAGCACTGTCCTGAAAGCCGTATGGGGACATTCGATATGAAGAGCAAACTTGGCTTTCCCTTCGTTTATAAGCTCTTGTATATGACTGTCCGACAAAGAAAACGTGACCGACAAACAAATTTCCCTCAGTCCTTTTTCGGCTTTGATCTCAAAATCAAAACTGCTGCCGATGTAATCGTCCGTTGCCGATGACAATACGGGATACGGATAAAGCCTACGCCGAATATCCATAAAGCCTCACCTCCAGCGAACAGTTTTCCTCGTATTCAAGCTGAAACGATACCTTGTTTTTATTTTTGCATTCTATCCCGGCAAGGTATATTTTATTTTCTTTGCATCGGAGAGGAGTACCGTTCAGATCGTCGTAAGCGGCGGTAACAGCTGTTCTGACGCTGCTCTGCTCACCGGAAAGAGTTATTTTCAAAAAGCCTTGTCCCGCAGTTTTTTGGGGGATAAAGACAATGGTATAGATATTATTCTCCTTGTCCGAAAGGAAAAGCCGCATGGACATTGTACCTATATCCGAAAATTTGCTTTCATCGCTGTCATATCCCATTTCCGAGGAATATCTGTTATCCCCCGTTCCGTTTGTCCCGGCATTTTCTCCTTCGCCGCTTCCGAATCCCGTGCCTTGGTGAGACAGGTTATGTCCGCTGTCATGGCTGTCCTTTGAGCCGCTGCCGCCGTAACCATCGTCCATACCGCCGTCGGTATCGGTGCTTTCTCCGAAAACAGTCTCCGAGTCCGCTATGACCTCATATGCTGTTGTTTGCTTTACGGGCTTTGAGGCGGTTATCTCAATGCCGCTCGTTTGGCTGCTGACAGAATCCCGTTTGTCCTCATTGCCTGACTGAATATATTCTGCGTCCGCAAAATATTCTCCCATGCCCTCAACGTCCGTCTCGTCGACCGGGGTATTCCTGCCTGTTTCTATCACAAAGTCCTTGACGAATTTGTTGAGCATGGTGATATTGCTCTTCGCCTTGGTTTTCGGTGAATACGCATGGCGTTCGGGTTCCCATGCGGTATGCTGGGGGTTTTCCATTTCCCTGAAATAGGAATTGATACTGTCGTCTTTAAGTATACAGATTCCCGCAAACTGAATGGATGCCGATATGCTTGACTTGTCGAAAACCTTCATTCCGTTTTTTCTGCACATCATGACCTTTCTGTGCAGCCCTTGCTTTATAAGTACATGCAGTTCTATGCTGCCAAGCCCCGGAAACTCATGTGTGACCGTTGACGCATTTTCATCGGTAAGCACCTGATAATAATTATATGCAAGTTTTGCTTTTTCCTTGTACTTCTCCGTTATCTCTGCCAAACCGGCGGAACTTACCTCATTATCTTCTACCCTGACGATAAGCTCGCCCTTGTACAACGCCATAAGAAACTCTTCCAGAACAGCCGTTATTATCTCCTCTTTCCAATCGGAGTCCTTGCCGAAGCCCAGTATAAAAATATCCGTTCCGCATTCGTTTCTGCTGTAGTCACGGTCAAGGGAAATGCAGCGTCTTACGGGGGAGTTCCTGCGGTCCGAACTGTAGTAACCTGTCCCGGTGGTAATTATGTAATCATTATCCCTTGTATTTATCTTTCTTTTAAAGGACACAAGGCGGGCTATTCCCTGAAATGCGGATAGACCGTCTATATCCTTTGTGGCATAAAATATCGTTCTCAGCTCGGAACAGGCGAAAGGCGCAGATTTCCCGATGCCGAAACTTCCGCCGGCAGAACCGTTTTTATCCGAAACTCCCGCCGCCTTTACAAGGTTCTGCCAGGGCGTATTTACTTCCTTGTCCGACCCCTGCAGCCCTGTCGTGTTGAAGTCGCTTATCCTTAATACGCACACCTTGTCCCGATTTATGACCTCCTCGGCATGGGAAAAAAATTTTACTGTCTTTCGGTTACTGTTCTCTGTCCAGAAACTGCGGCAGGCTGAAACAGCCTCTTTCAAGCTGTCATATCCGGGAATATCCGAACTTTCGATGTCAAAACTTTTAAACTCCACAATAACGGGTTTGTCCGAATCGCTGCGGGCGTCCATGGAGTTCTGGCATATCTCCCGTGCCAGAGAACGGTACGGAGAGCCTTTGAAGGTCTCGATACCCGCCTCGCCGATACCTGTGACCGTCCCGAAATTGTTGCTTGGAAATATCCACTCGTTTGCCATTTTGTTACCTCTCGTTATCATTGGGGATCGAATAATACTAATCCCCATCGGAATTATATACAAGCCGAAATATACAGATGCTGAATTTATCCCGGCGAAAAATTTTCTCCTCATTCCCTTGACATTTCCGAAAAAATGTGATATAATAAAAATCGGTCAATGCGGGTGTGGTGAAATCGGCAGACACGATAGACTTAGGATCTATTGCTTTATGCGTGCAGGTTCAAGTCCTGTCACCCGCACTGTGCAATCGGAGCAAAATATGGAATTGCTTTCACAGGTCATTTTTAGAGGCAAGAAGCAAGAATCCTTTTTGCTTTTGGTGTTGATTTTATGTTTTGCAGTTAAGACAGCGTTTGCAAGCCCAATTTAGGCTGCGAATGCTGTCTTGTTTTTATGGCACTTTTACACCGTTGCCGCCACGGCGCAAATGACTTTCTTTGCACCCAATCGTTCTTTAAGCAGCCCTGCGCAATAGTTCAGCGTTGAGCCGGTGGTAAGGACATCGTCCACAAGGAGAACGGTTCTGCCTTCGGCAATGTCGGTGTCAAGGGCGAAATACTGGGTAAAAACGGCGGTACGTCGTTCCTCGGCGGACAGGTCGTGCTGCGAACGCCTGACGTTTTTGCGAATGATGATGTTATTGCACAGTGGAATGCCTGTCCCTCGGATAATGACCTTCGCCAGCAGCTCCGCCTGATTGTAGCCTCTTACACGGCGGTTTGCCTTTGCCATGGGGACGGGTACGGCAAGGTCGATGCCGGGGAGAACGCCCATTATTTCCAGGCGGCGGGCTATTATCCTGCCGTACAGCTCTGCGGCGGTGGTGTCGCTGCGGAATTTGAGCTTATACACCGACAGTTTCACCCCGCCCGAATAGTAAGCCGCAGGCACGCAAAGATCGTATTTTACGCTGTCCGAGCCGTTCTCA
>JAMOZU010000250.1 GCA_023667745.1 Ruminococcus sp. | reverse complement strand
CGTTCAAATCAAAGGGCTGTGAGCCGCCTTTATCGTCCTCATAATGCCGCAGGAGGCTGATACAAATCCCTCATTGAATTATGGGACTTAAGCCGCCGCAAAAAAATATAAGGCTAAATTTTTTGCGGCGGCTTCATCTCCATAATTCTAATGGGGATTAGTATTAGGTATTTTTTTCTGCCTGTTGTTGAGATGTACATCCATAGTGTATGATTGCGTTCGTATCCCCTAAACGCTCATCTCATTTAACAGCTTCTGCTTTTTGCTCCACAGCTTTTCGGACAGGTCGACGTAATACTCATGGGGATTTTCAAATCTCTTTACCTCGTCCCACAGCGTGTTGAGCTGCTTTGCGCAGTAGTCCCTTATCTCGGTGGCGGTGGGTGAGGTGTAAACGCATTCGCCCTTGTCGAATATCTTCACCAGCAGCTTTTTGGCGGAAAAGTCCGTTACCGTCTTTTTCTTGTAGGGGTGTTCCGGGTCGAATATGGTGTAGGGTTTCGAGTCGTCCACCTCCTCGCCGTAGCAGGTGATAAGGTCGGCAATGGCTTTTCCCGTGTCGTTGTCGTAAAATCTCCACAGCTCCTTGAAATCGGGAGTTGTTATCTTGGCGATGTTTTCCGACAGCTTTATTTTCGGTATCATCTCTCCGTCCTTTTCCACGGCAGTCAGCTTGTAGACCCCGCCGAACACCGGCTCGCTCCGTGAAGTTATCAGCCGTTCACCAACGCCGAAACTGTCGATCTTTGCCCCCTGCCGCAGAATGTCTTCTATAATATATTCGTCAAGAGAGTTTGAAGCGCATATCTTGGCTTCGGGGAATCCCGCATCGTCCAGCATTTTCCTTGCCTTTTTGGAAAGATAGGTAATGTCTCCGCTGTCTATCCGGATCCCCGCAGGGGTATGCCCTGCCGCCTTAAGCTCGCCGAATACGGTTATGGCATTGGGAACGCCCGATTTTAACACGTTGAAGGTGTCCACCAGCAGCGTACAGCTGTCCGGATAGCACTTGGCATATGCCCTGAACGCATCCAGCTCGCTGTCGAACATCTGCACCCAGCTGTGAGCCATAGTTCCCAGTGCGGGAGTGCCCATTTCCTTGTCGGAAATAGTGCATGCAGTGCCGCTGCACCCGGCAATGTAAGATGCCCTCGCTCCGTAAACTGCGCCGTCTCCCCCCTGCGCCCGCCTTGAGCCGAATTCCATTACCGCTCTGCCGTCTGCCGCTTTTACTATCCTTGCCGCCTTTGTGGCAATAAGGCTTTGATGATTTATGCACAGCAGCAGCATGGTTTCCACAAACTGCGCCTGAATGGCAGGGCCTTTTACTATTATCAGCGGCTCGTTGGGGAATATGGGCGTTCCCTCGGGGACTGCCCATACGTCGCAGGAAAATTTAAAGTCCGCCAGATATTTGAGAAACTCCTCGGAGAATATCCCCTTTCCCTGCAGATATTCAATGTCGCTTTCGTCAAACCGCAGATTTTTTATATAATCCACAGCCTGCTCCAGTCCGCACATTACCGCAAACCCGCCGCTGTCGGGGACTTTCCTGAAATACAGGTCGAAACAGCACACCCTGTCCCCCATTCCCCCTTGCATATAGCCGTTTCCCATGGTCAGCTCGTAAAAATCCACCAGTAAAGTCAAATTTCGCTCGTTCATAAAATTTACACTCCTTTTTTAATTAATGTAATGCGGTATTTTCCTCGCCGAAGGCAATGGGCATATATGCCCGGAAAATACTTTAAATCAGGACACAAATGTCTTTACATAATCCTGCAAAAACGCCGTCACATACGCCGCTTCGTTTACGTCGGCGTTTTCTCCGTATTTTACAAACGCCCCGTAGTCCCCGGTAAGTTCATAGCTTTTCCCGTTCGCCGTGAACATTACAGCAAACCTCGGCAGGTCGGTGTTAAGCGTTGCCTCCGGAGCGACAGCCGCCCCTGTCAGAGGTGTGTTTATCCTGTCAATGCCGCAGCTCATAAGGGTATCGTATATTATCTGCCTGTCTTTTACGTTTACCTTTGCGGGCATTGTGAAATATTCATCGGGCATATCCGCCCCGCTGTCTGCATTCGTAAGCAGACCCGCTCCGCTGTCAAGGATAAGCATATTGCCGTAGCTGTACAGCCTCACTGAAAATACGAAATCTGCGGGAGCCTTCGCCTTTGAGGTATACCGCCCGTCCCATGCGCCGTTGTCCGCAAAATAATAAGTTCCCAATGCCGTCTTTGCTTTGTCGGTCGCCATTTTCCCGTTATCGGAGGGGTCGAAATAATACCATTCCCCGCCCATTTTTCTCCAGCCGAACCATTTGCAGCCCTCGGCATAGCAATAGCATTCTCCCCCGATGTCCGTTACGCCATCGAAAGGTGTCACAAAGCCGTTCTCATAGGAAAACATTCTGCCGTCCCTTTCCATTACTCCCCTGTTCCCCGCTCCCATTTCGGGAAGCTCGTAATATTCACGGCTTACAAAGTCATTTTCCGCTCCTGCGGAGAATGTTGTTATTTCCGCTGTCATCAGCGAACACGCCGCCAGTACCGCCGCCGTCAGTATCTTTGCTTTAAAACTTTTCCTCATAAATTATCCTCCGTAATTTTAGGAATTACCGATTTAAGGTTTTTCTCCCGCCGAAGGCGGGAGAAAAACCGCCTGACATAAGGATTTTTGGAATTTACAAATAATTAAAACCTGTTTAATCGGCATTGCCTTTATATGTTCCTTTAAGTAATACAAATCCCATAATTCAATATGGGATTTGTATAAATGCCTCTCCCGGTCCTGCAAACATCTCCCCCAAGGAAAAATTCCCGAAATTTCCCCTTTTCCGTTAAATACATTATACCCTATTCCCGGAAATTTGTCAAGGGGATTTTCCGAGCGTAAGCCGTTATATAAAAAAAGTTTCCCCCGCCTAAGGCAGGGAAAACCACATGTTTTTTTCAAAAATCCATTTTCCGATAAATCGGTCTGTCCGTACATCAACGCCTACTGTTATTCGGGCAGCTCAATGGGCTGGAGTTTTAATTTGATTTTAATTATCTCTTCATCAATAATTCTGACCGTTTCCGCTGCCTCTTCTTTCAGGGCAGCGTTTTTGATTCGCTTAAGCCGGAAATATTCTTCAATAAGCTGACCGTCATACTGTTTGTCGGTTTGTCCCATATTATTACCTCCTCAAACATTACTTGTCCGATGTCTTTTGTTTTTTTTTGCCGTCCTCCGGCAATATCGCCGAAAAGATAAAAACGGCAATCATAATTTTTCATACATACTAGCCTCCGTCAACTATATTATACCCCATCTTTGCGGATTTGTCAAGCAAATTTTTAAACCAACACCCACCAAAAAAAATTTTCCCCCGCCAACAGGCGAGGGAAAATAATCTATATCAATACCCCTGCCCTCACCCTCTGCCGTAAACCTGCGGAATCACAACCCTAACCTCCAGCTGCTACTCGCTTACCGGCTTCACGCCCACGGCAATTTCCTCGTTCTCTATCTCTCTTACGGCAGGAAGAGCCGACAGCAAGGACACTCCCAGGGTCACCGCCACTCCTGCGATATACGCCCCATACCCCGCCAACAGATTCCATGCGGACATGCCGTCGTAAAATTCCGCCCATGACATAAACACAAATACCGAGAACAGCACCAGCGATATTACCGCCGCCCATATAACAGGCTCTGCCGACTGGCGCAGTCCCGAGCTTTCAAGCTGACTGTCGGTCATGCCCGCCGCCCTCATGAGAGCAAAGCCCTTTCTGTTTTCGAGAATCCCCGACATGGTAACGTTCACCGCGTTGGCAAAGGCGATAAGAGCCGCTATTATGGCAAGTATTGTCCCCACTACCTTGAAGACAAGATAGCCGAAGGGTACGCCGAAAAGTTTGTAAGAGTAAAAATAACCGATGTTCTCTTTCAGCCATTCCTCCGCCTGCGCCCTGTCGGTGCCGGTGTCAAGGGTCACGGAAACATCGAACGGATAGGGAAAGTCCTTTAAATGCGGGTACATTTCGGTTAATTCCCGCTTTATCTCCTCATACATTGCGGGAGATACGGCAACCTCTAGCCCTGTCCCCTCATAATCGACCCACTGACCTGACTTAAAATATCTGTGGCTGCTTCTTTTGCTCTTGTTCTTGTCTATGAAAATTGCCGTCACCTCTTTTGTTATCTCTCTGTAACCCT
>JAMOZU010000024.1 GCA_023667745.1 Ruminococcus sp. | reverse complement strand
TCAGCGACAGCCTTTTCAGTGGTCTCTTCCGGCTCATACGGATAAAGAATTTCGGAAACCTCTTCAGCGACAGCCTTTTCAGTGGTCTCTTCCGGCTCATACGGATAAAGAATTTCGGCAACCTCTTCACCGACAGCCTTTTCCGCTGTCTCTTCCGGTTCGTAGGGATAGAGAATTTCTGTAACCTCTTCACCAACAGCTTTTTCCGAACTTTCCTCCGGCTCATAAGGATAGAGAATTTCGGCAACCTCTTTACCGACGGATTTTTCCGCCGTCTCCTCAAAATCGAACAGTCCGCCCGTATAGACAAATTCGGAAATATCATCGGGGATAGAGGACTTTTTGTGCGTCCCGGTCACGTCCGCCCTGTCTGTCACGTCCGGAACAGGCAGCCGGGCATCGTCGTCTTCGTGAGCGTGTATCGCTTTTTCGGCAATCTCGGTCTTTTCGATATTTTCCCTTTCCCGCCTCTCCTTCTCCGCCTTTTCCACAGCGTCATTGCGACGTGCAACGATTGCCATATCAACTACAGTCATTATCAGCAGCAGTATCTCCGCCAACCCTAGGGCATAAAATACCGGCTTAGGTTCGGCAACGTAAATGAGCATGGTGCCTGCAATGCCTATGAGCATAAAAAGGTCATAGGCGTATCTGCGCCGCTTGAAACAAAGTATCAGCATTATCACGCTGAATATAACGAAGCCCAGGTGAAGGTCGAAGGGCAACGGAAATTTTATGGAATGGTTCATGGCTTACTCCTGTCGGGAGCGGGACAATGCAATTGCCGGGGAATGCCGCTTCCAAAAATACGTTTACATTATATTATACCACATATTGATTTTTTTTGCAAGTTAATATTTTAAATTTCTTTTTAACAATTTCCAACCGAATAACAAATGCATTTGCAAACCTTTCGGAAAAAGGCGGGAGAAACGCCCGTTAATAAACCGACGTTTATTTTCCCGTGAAATAATATACATCTGTCCGATTTGGTACACATTCACGATTATTCCATATAAATATAACAAAAATTCCCAAACAGTTCACACAAAATGGTAAAATTTCTCAAAAAAATGTGCTATTATATATTGGTAAAGTATAGTTTATATTTTGGCGGGACTGTCGTTTTACGGGGTCTTCCCTTGTATGCCCCCAATTAAAAAGTCCCGAAGGAATGTCGTTTAAAATGCCGTTAAAATTGTGTCCGTCAAAAAAATTTCCCGGATCATTTTTTCCTTTAAATGATTAAAAAGCAAAAAATTGGAAATAAATATAATAACGGTTGCCAAATCGACAATTATTTTTCGGTTACTTAACATTAAATTTACATTGTATATACAATTATACGAGGCATTTCCCTTTTGCGGAAATATCCCGAAATATACGGAGGTAGGCTTTTATGCTGATAGAAGAGGTACATGAGAGGTATATCGAAGAGGAGTACGATGAAAAGGGCGTAATAAAAAGGTTCTGTCTGCATCTGCCCGACAGCTTCAATTATGCTTACGATATTATAGATAAGCTGGCGGAGATTGAGCCGGACAGGCGGGGACTGCTGTGGTGCAACGAGTTCGGGAAAGAACGTGCGTTTAGTTACGGAGAACTGTCAAAGCTGTCAAACAAGACCGCCAATATGCTTATTGCCATGGGTATCAAAAAGGGCGACAAGATAATGACCGTCCTCAAACGCCACTGGCAGATGTGGGTGGTGATATTTGCTCTGGAAAAGATAGGCGCAATACTTGTCCCCGCCACCAATCAGCTTAAGAAAATGGACTATGTTTACCGCTTTAACGCAGGGGATATCCACGCTGTCATAGCCACCTGCGAGGGGGACGCGTGCGAGAATATCGAGCTTGCCGCCGACGAATGCGACATCACATTAAAGCTCTGCGCAAACGGCAGCCGTGAGGGCTGGCTCTCCTTTGACAATGAGATGAACAAATATCCCGATACCATGGAACGCATACCCAACAGCGTTGACGACGACAGCCTTATGTTCTTTTCCTCCGGGACGACAGCCTACCCCAAAATGATAATGCACTCCCACAGATACGGCATGTCCCATTTGCCTACCGCAAAACACTGGCAGAACCTTAACAAAGACAGCCTTCACCTGACCATTTCCGAAAGCGGCTGGGGCAAGTTTTTCTGGGGAAAGGTCTACGGGCAGATGGCTCTGGGCTGCACCATTATGAGTTACGATTTCACCCGCTTTGTCCCCTCGGATATTCTTAAGGTCATCGAGAAATACAGGATAACCAGCCTTTGCTGTCCTCCCACCATGTACAGATTTTTCATCAAAGAGGGCATGGAGGGGTACGACATATCTTCATTGCGGTATGCAACAACAGCGGGCGAGGCTCTCAACTCGGAAGTATATGACCGTTTCAAGGAATACACAGGACTTGACCTTATGGAGGGCTTCGGGCAGACGGAAAGCGTACTGCTGATAGGAAATCCCGTCGGCAGCGTGAGCCGTTCGGGGTCTATGGGCAGGGCAATGCCTATGTTTGATGTGATAATAGCGGACAACGAGGGGAAGGAAGTCAACGAGGGAGTTACGGGAGAAATTTGCATAAAGCTTAAGCCCGGAGTAAACAACGGCATACTCAAATATTACTACAAAAACGAAGAGGAAAACGAGCGTGCCTTTGCCTATGGGCTTTACCACACGGGGGACACCGCATACAAGGACAAAGACGGCTACTTCTGGTATGTGGGGCGGATAGACGATATTATAAAATCCTCCGGCTACCGTGTGGGACCCTTCGAGATAGAGTCCATTCTCATGAAGCACCCGGCTGTCCTTGAAGTGGCTGTGACAGCCGTCCCCGACCCTATCAGAGGGCAGATAGTAAAAGCCACCGTTGTCCTCACCGCCGCTTACAGGGACAAGGGAGATGACAGCCTTAAAAAGGAACTGCAAGACTATGTCAAGACCAACACCGCTCCCTATAAATATCCCCGTATAGTGGAATTTGCCGACGAACTTCCCAAGACCATCAGCGGCAAGATACGCCGTGCTGAGATAAGGGAGAACGATAAAATTGCGGTAGGCGATTAGAGGCTGGAGGCTGGTATAATGTGCGAGCGAAGCCCGCAGCGGGTGCGGGTCACTCTTGCCGCATTATTTCTCCAAGCTCAGTCATCAATGCAAGGAGTACTTTTTCGTCTTCGGAATCGCAGGAGGCAAAAATTACATTTTCAATGTCAATGTAGGAAACGCCGTCGGGAATGCAGTGATCGGCTACCGTTCTAATGGCAAGCATTTCATTATTGCATGAGCATACAATCCCCTGAAGCTCGAAAACGTCCATATCACGGGGAACGACCGAAACGAATTTGACCTTTTTGTGAGCGTATTCAAAAAATACCTCCGCAGTGCATTCCCTGTCCCGGAAGAACTCGATGTACGAATCAATACTGCCCTCCCGCCCGAGAAGTTCCCTTATCTTTAGCATCTTGCAAATGTAATAACTGTTGACGGCTATTCGGCAAATGTCATCAACGGGCATAAGACGTATGCCGTCGTTGTTCCCGTGAGAATCAACGCTTGCGTAAACACAAAATTTATCGCCCACCGCTATGACATATCCCACGCAAAAATTGTCATTGCCGAATTTATGCAGCTCAACCATATCACGGTTGTCTGCGGCTTTTTTCAGTTGTGAACGCATGCTTTCAGTCATAATAAACCACTTTCCTTTCAAAAAAGGCTGCCCAAAACCCGGACAGCCGTAAATTTTTGTTGCCTTATCAGTCGGAAACATAGGGGAGCAACGCAATATAGCGGGCTCTCTTGATAGCCACCGTCAGTTCTCTCTGATGATAAGCGCATGTACCCGTAACACGGCGGGGAAGTATCTTCGCCCTGTCGGTGGTGCATTTTTTGAGTCTTGCAACGTCCTTGTAATCTATTCTCTCCACTCTGTCAGCGCAGAAAGTGCAGACCTTTTTGCGGGTCCTCTTTGCGCCTCTGGGAGCTCTTTCTCTCTGGTTTTCCACAGCCATACCAATAAACCTCCTTCGTTAAATTATGGTAATTACAGCCATTGATAACTTCCGGTCATCAAAACTCAAGCAACACGATTCAAGCCTCTAGTCTCTAGTCTCTATCACCTAGCCTCTAGAAGGGAAGCTCACTGTCGCTGATGACCTCGGTAAAGTCGCTGAGATCGCTTACCGCAACCGAATTTTGCTGAGGCTGCTGATAATTGTTATTGTTGTTATAGCCGCCGTTGTTATTGTAACCGCTGTTATTATTGTAGCCGCCTTGCTGATAGCCGCCCTGCTGACGGTTGTCATATCCGCCCGTGCCGCCGGAGGAACCCTTTGTCTCGCCGAAACTTATCCTCTCGGCTATAACGTCGGTGGTGTAATGACGGACATCCGGGTGGTTGCGGTCTTCGTAAGAGCCTGTTTTAAGGTTGCCCTCAACCAAGATAAGCCGCCCCTTGTTAAAATACCGGGAGACAAATTCCGCATTCTTGTCGAAAGCGGTAACATTTATAAAATCGGTGTTTCTCTCGTTGGTGTTGGGGTTTACGCCTCTGTCGCAGGCAACCGTGAATCGGCAGCTTGCGGAGCCGGAGGGCATCTGCCGCAGTTCGGGGTCGGCGGTAAGCCTTCCCATAAGGATCACTTTATTTATCGAGCACGCATTTAACATAACAATTCAGCCTCCTTGAAAGCGATCATTCCTTGCTTTCGGTTTTGACCTTAACGGTTATCATGGAGCGCATAACGCCCTCGGTGATCTTAAGCACACGGTCGAACTCTGCGGGAAAACCGGGCTTTGCGGTAAATGTGTAAAGCACATAATAGCCCTCGCCCTGGTCATCGATCTCGTAAGCAAGCTTTCTCTTGCCCCACTCATCGATGTTCTCCAGCGTACCCTCAGCCTCAATCATGCCCTTGAACTTGTCGGTAAGAGCCTTTACCTTCTCTTCGCCCTCGCTCAGGCTGTAAATGACCATAGCCTCGTAGGTTTCATTAAGTTTTGCCATATTGACACCTCCTCTTGGTTTACAGTCCGCCGTCTTATGCGGACAAGGATAATGTATCTGCCGCCCTTTACGGTAATGTTTCGCTAAACTTTGCAATGCGGCATATGCCCCATTGTCCGGCAAATCACATAACATTATTTTACCATATTTTCCATAGCTTTGTCAAGAGAAAATCGAAAATTTCGGGAGATAATTTTGTAAATTTTTTGTGAACACACTTCTATACCAATTCCCGTAATCAATGAGGGATTTGTATTATTGACCTTTTGTTGACATTAACGCTTATGCTTGACTTTTACGGTGTTTTGTGGTATAATCAAAGTAACTCAAAAACAGCACGGCGGCGTAAATTTGCGGACATTTTCAATGTACGAAAAATTTTGCCTCATGCCTCATACCAATCCCCAAATTCAATGAGGGATTTGTCTCACTCACCGTATGCAAGTTTACTTTAACATTTTACCGCAAAAAAATGTACTTATTTGCCTGCAAACCGAATATACATATGATGAAAACAGGGCAATTTTTCGGACAAGTCCCAAAAGCCCTATGATAAGGAGCGGAAAAGATATGAGATACCGAAAATTCAAGGGGACGTTTGTTGCATACTGGACTGCGGCTTTGCTTGCAATTTTGCCGATGACGGGGTGTATGCAGGTCTCCGATGAGATGCCGGAGGATATGACAGACTTGCAAAGTGCAGCAGACAGTTTTCCCGGCGGATATGAAAGCATAGCCGAGACCGTAATGCGGGGATACGAGGGTACGCCGTCAGAGGAGACTCTTCCGGAAACCGCCCGGACAAGCCCGAAGACCGATGAAAGCCCGCAAGTCTCTTCGTCGGGCACATTTACGGATATTTCCCGAATTACAGGCGGCGGGGGAACGGCAGGCTATACATCCGCAAACGTCTCCGAGACGGTCTCCGATACAACAGCCGACAGCGTTGTTACCGCATCGGAACCGCCCGTGACGGAGGCGGACAGCGGCACAACTTCCGCCCAAATTGTTTCCCGAAAGGATATGGGCGAGGTTACGGTGGTGACCATACCCAAAGTGAAGGTAACGGAAGCGACTCTCTCCGTAGGGGGGGCATTCCCCGACAGTGATACGGTCACGGAAAACGGCGGGTATGCCGAAGGCGGTTATTATCCCGTCAGCGGTTATTATCCCCTGAACTTTGAGACCCAGAAAGCGGTGTGGTTTTCCTATCTGGAGTATGACAGGCTCATGAGGGGGAAAACCCGTGAAGAATTTACGGCGGGGTTGGGGGACTGCTTTGAGAATGCGGCGGCATTGGGGATAAATACGATCTATTTTCAGGTTCGGGCATACGGTGATGCTTATTACGATTCAAGCCTTTACCCCAAAGCGGACAGGCTCACAGGGGACTACGACCCGCTGGCGATAGCCGTAAAGGAAGCCCATGACAGAGGGCTTTCCATACATGCCTGGGTAAACCCCATGCGGCTGATGACCGACCAACAGATGCAGGGGGTGTCCGGGGAGTATCTCATGGGGCAGTGGTATGCCGATGATAACGCAAGGGGGACGGTTATCGTCAACCATGCGGGCAGGTGGTATTTAAGCCCCGCCTACAGTGAGGCGGTATCGCTTATCTGCGAAGGGGTAAAGGAAATAGTGTCACACTATGATGTTGACGGCGTACAGATAGACGACTATTTCTATCCCACCACCGATGGATACTTTGACAAAGCCGCTTACGAGACCTCCGGAAGCACGCTCTCTTTGGACGACTGGCGGCGGGAGAAGGTGACGGAAATGGTAAAGAGCATTTACAAAGCCGTTCACAGTGCCAATCCCAACGCAGTCTTCGGCATATCCCCGTCGGGCAACGTGACCAACGACCGTAACGAGCTGTATGCGGACGTGGAGCGGTGGCTTAGCGAGGCGAGCTGCTGCGATTACATATGCCCGCAGATATATTACGGATTCGAGAACGAGGCACTGCCCTTTGAGAAAGCCTGCCGGGAGTGGGCGGGGCTGATAAAGCGTGATGACATACGGCTTGTGATAGGGCTTGCCGCCTACAAATCGGGGACGGAGGACAAATATGCGGGAGCGGGGAAATACGAATGGACGGAGCATACGGACATTCTCTCACGGCAATTGCAGACCGCCGCTTCCTATTCGGCGGGGGCGGCGTTTTTCCGCTACGATTCGCTGTTCCTGCCCGACCCGTCGGTGTCGGTATACGTTCAGGGGGAGATGGACGCACTGATAAAGTCGGCGGGATAAGGAAAAATGAGCTGCCGAGTTTTGCGGATATTCTTATACTAATCCCCGTTAGAATTACAGAGAAGAAGCCGCAGGAAAAAATTTTCGCATATGATTTTTTGCGGCGGCTTAAGTCCCATAATTCAATGAGGGATTTGTTTATATTATCTTGTCATCGGCAAAATCAATGTCAAAGCCTGTCTCGGTGCTGTAATAATTTTCGTTTGTCAGCGTAAGTACGCCCGTGCCGAAATCGTCTGCCAACCCCAGTTTCACAGCCTTTTCAAGCTCATATCTTTTAAGGGGAACGGTGTATTTCTGCAAGTTTCTCCTGACGGAAAAATTGCCCGCCTTCAGTTCCTCGTAAAGCTCCCTTGCCCTGTCGGAGCTGCGTATCACCACGCCTACGGAATCGTCCTTTATGAACGAAAACTCCCGAGCATATGTCCTGAAAGGGACGGAGTCTATATTTATCCTGCCGTCGTCTATGGAGTCCCTCTCGATCTTCTCATTGTTTATACCGTGCAAACGGCGGTAATATTCTTTGATGCACTCTTCCGAGGATATATCCTCAAACTCCTTGAAAAGACTTTTTACAATATCCCCAAGGGGCTGAATGTCACGGGGCAGACCTTCCTCCGTCTCGAAAACGTAAACGTTCCCCATGTCGTCTTTGCCCTCGCGGTTGCATCTGCCGCCTGCCTGAATGATATTGTCCAGCCCCGCCGTCTCCCTGAATACCGCCTTGAAGTCAAGGTCTGCTCCCGCCTCTATAAGCGACGTGGAAACGACGGTCACGGGAAGTCCGTTTTCAATATCCGAACGCACGGCGGCTATGGTTTTTGAGCGGTCGTCGGGGGTCATATAGGTCGAAAGATGATATTTATTCCCCGACAGCCTGCGGTAAAGCTCCCTTGCCCTTTTCCGTGTGTTTACGACGATAAGGCAGATGCTGTACATCTGAGCCTTTTCAAGCAGGCTTTCCGGCTCCGTTTTACCAATATAAATATATCTGCACTTTTTGAAATGCCGAAAATCCGCCTTGTCACGGACAAGAACGGAGTAGGAACAGTCCGGGAGATACCGCTTGAAAAGTCCGCTGTAATCCGGCATTGTGGCGGAAAGGAAGACAGCCTCGCTGCCCAGATACTTCACTATATGTCCTATCCCCTTAAGACAGGG
This sequence comes from Ruminococcus sp., assembly GCA_023667745.1. Taxonomy (GTDB): domain Bacteria; phylum Bacillota; class Clostridia; order Oscillospirales; family Ruminococcaceae; genus Huintestinicola. Next base: position 6,995 of record JAMOZU010000024.1, on the reverse strand, counting down.
CTGCAAATGATCCAAAGGCAGCAGATGTATCTCATCGAAAATTATCACGGCATTCGCCATATTATGGAGCTTGCGCAGAGAGGAGCTTTTGTAATGATAAAGCGACTCGAAAAAACGGACGCAGGTGGTGACGATAAAGGGAGCGTCCCAGTTTTCCGCCGCCCTTTTCAGTTTTTCGGCGGTGGTGGGTTCGTTCTCATCGTCAAAGCTGTAATTGGAGTGGTGCTGCAAAATATCCGCATATTCCCCGAAAATACTGCCGAACAGTTCCGCCGTCTGCTCGATTATGCTTGTGTAGGGGATAACGTAGATTATCCGCTTTTTCTCCCCCTTTGAGGCAAGCACCTTATCCAGCGCAATTTTCAGGCTGCACAGGGTCTTTCCGCTGCCCGTGGGGATATTCAGAATGCTTATATCCGCAGGTTCTTTTGCGTTTATGAACGCCTGCTGCTGCAATCGGGAGCGGGCGGACTGCAAATTTGTGTTATGTTCAAATGAGCGGAGCTTTTCATCCACCGCATTTCTTATCCTTTCAAAGTCCGCCGTAAGTTTGCGGTCGGTATTAAGGGAGCAGAATTTTTCCGTGTCGAGATAGTCTGCGTCCGTCAGGCAGGAAAAAGATACCGTGTAAAAAAGGCGAATGTCTCTATGCAGTTCTTTTTGTCCGAAAGGACGGCGGCGGTTATCTCTTTGCATTCGGGAAATTCAAGCTCCGCTTGGGTGCGGTAAACGCTGTAGTCACGGTCGCCCACGGGGGCTTCCATATGCCTTAGCCTGCCCTGCAATGTTGTGTCGGTGTCGTTTTTCGTCCCCCCGTCGGGAAGACCGGTGTGATGCCCCGCAATGCAGTATTGGAGCATATATGCGGGGATCGCCGTGCTTTTCGAGCGGGCATAGGGGGACGCAGCATATTCCGCAGCCCCGCATATGGAATGTTCGTATCTTACGGCAGAGCCTGAAAGCCTGTCTTGGAACGCCTTTGCGTATTTGCCTATATCATGGGCTTTTCCCGCCGCATGGGCTATGGGCTTGAACATTTCAACGGCGTTCTCCTCCGCCGCCTCGGCAACTCCGTTAAGATGGTCGTATACCGTCTGTTTCCTGTTATCCTCGGAAATATGCGCATAATACAATTCACCGCCACCGCCTTTTAAAATATCTCACATCGGAATATTACCGCCGAAAGTTTCAGAGTGTTAAGCCCTTTATTTGTTTTTCCCCGCCGAGGGCAGAGGTGTTTTCCCCTGCCGATGGCAGGGGAAAACGGTCTGTATACAAGCTGTGCGTCCGAAAAATTTTTTCCCGGTAATTCCCCGTAAATAAATTATACCATACTTCCGAAATTATGTCAACATTTTTGGCGGACATAGAACCCAACCGTTCCCTCTCAATTTTCCCCGGAGGCTGCCATATCCTTGATGAATTTCGAGTAGCTTTTTTTGTAGAGGACTTTAAGGATAAGCACGCAGACCGCCGATATTATTACCGCCGCTCCCTCGCTTATCAAGGCGAATTTTACCACCGACTCCACAGGGGACATTTCCCGCAAAAGTTTGTCAAGAAAAGCGTTTGCCATATCCTGCCCGGTTATCAGCATCACCGCCATAACTATAATGCCGCCCACATATCCCCCCGCATTCATCTTCATAAGTGCAGTTGCCCAGCCGAACATTATGAACATCAGTATACCCATGCAGAGGGTGAACACAGCCACTCCCGACGCTTCCGGCCGTGACGCCGCAATAATACAGCCCGAGACGCCCCATATAAGGTTTGCCAATGTTGCCGTCATAATAAGGCACAGGGGCTGATAGTAAATATCCGCCGCCCGCCGCAGGGGCGCAAAGGTAAGTCCGCCCCGCTGGGCAATGTTCATAACAGGCTGAGTAAGGAAGGTCATTCCCTCAAAAAGCAGGAATGCAGGGTAAAAACTTGCCGTGGACGTGTCCTGCTCTATCAGGCTGAATATGTAAATGGGAATGGAGATGACTGCACATATTATCCCCAACGCCATGTTCATTTTGAATTTTTTCCCGTAGGGAATGAGCTTAAAGCAAGTGACAATATCTTTAAACATAACGATCGACTCCTTTTTCGCTGACAGGAAAATACCTTATCGGTTGACATTCCTCGCCGCATTCATATAGAATTTATTGAACTCTTTCCTGTAGTACATTCTTTCAACCGCCCATGAAATAAGGCTTGCCAATCCCGCTCCCAGCAGGCACAGGGCTGTAAGGAGAATGATATTGCCGTTGTTTATGGTTATGCCGAAAATGCTTTCGGCGTGAAAGCCGTTGTCCCCCGCTGCGGAAAAAACGCTTGTCCCGAAAAACCACACTATCACGATAAACACCGGGTTCATTTTCGGAGTGACCGAGGCTATGCCCATAAAGAGGGAGAAAAAGACCGCACAGAGCATGGCGTTTACCGAGTTCATTGCCGCACAGGGCGTTTTGGAAGCGGCAATAAGTCCGCTTATACCGTAGAATAATACCGCCGCCGCCGATGAAATGAAAAGGTTCAGAGGGAGAAATTTCGTCTGAGCCGTTTTACGAAGCCCCGAACAGCTCATAAGTTTTGTGTAATTAAAGCCGGTCAGAGGTATGCAGAGGAACATAGTCCCCAAACTTACAAGCATACCGCCGAAAACTCCCACGCCGTCCGGAAGGTCTATGGTTGCAAGGAAATATATCACCCCCGCCGTCACGAATACCAGCCCGACGATTTTACCGATCATCGCCTGATTTTCATATCTGCCCAGAAGCAGACAGCGTTTGAATTTGTTCATACACTTTCGCCTCCTCGTTGACTTTCCTCCGGATGCCTGCATTGAAGCACCCTTTTTACAGCCGCCGTGCTGCCGATAATGCTCATGGCTATGCCGAAAATGAGAGCCAGTGTTATATTGGGGTAAGGCGAGACGCCGTCGTAAATAATGGCTGTGAGGATCGCCGTGCCGAGCCCCCCGGCAGCTCCCATCCAGATGTATATCAGCAGGAGCATAAGGGTCATATTGTTTATAAACCTTACTATAAGAGCCGTTACAGCGGAGGTAAGGAACATGGAAGCCGCTGTGTACACCGCCAGGGGGATAAGCATATTTGCCGCCGTCTGCCCGGTAAGCCCCGCCGAAGCCGCCGCCAGTGCACCCGTTATCAGGCACAGCCCCGCCCGCCGTATTTCGTCAAAGAGGAAGGCGTTTTTCACCGTCCGCTCCATTCGGGGAGAGGTCCGCAGGAGAATGAGCCGTCTGGGGCTTTTCCCCGCATATCTTGCGGTGGATGTCCATTGGGAGACCGTTTCAAGCACGGTCACCGCTCCGGGCAGCCCGTACAGTGAGAGGAAGTTTGTAAGTTTCAGAAACTCCTGTAATTCCATGTCCCCGGAGTTTTTCACAAAAAGCGTAAACAGTATGTTCACCGCCGCCAGTATCAGCAGCCCTAAAAAGGGCAGACCTATGTATTTTCCGAAGCCCCGCTTCGGGTAGAATATCCCGATACATTCCGGGGCGGAGATTTTTCCGCTGTTCATATTCCAAGCCCCCTTACATATTCGCTTTCATGACCGCAACGCTTATCTGATGCAGTCCGGGGTATTCGGTCTTTATGTCAAGCCCCGCCAGTTTGTCAAGGTTATCCGCAAGGCATATGCCCTCAAAGCCGTATTTGCTTTGGCTGAATGTGAGCATATATCTCTTTGCCTTGTCAGCCTCCGCCGCTTCTCCCTTTACGGAAACGTATTTTTCCTTCAGGTCGTCGGTAAAGCCCTGCTCGGCTATCCTGCCTTTGGCGGCTATTACCGCATAGTCGGTAACGCTTTCCATATCGCTGATGTTGTGAGTTGAGAAGACCACGCTGCGGCTGTCATTTTCCTCGGACAGGTATTCCCTTATCATATCGCAGAGAGTGTCCCTCATTACAGGGTCTAAGGGGGAGGCGGGCTCGTCCATCATAAGGACTTTCGTGTCACGCCTTGCAAAAACGCTCGCCAGCATAAGCCGCATTTTGTTGCCGTCTGAAAGCTCGGAGACTTTCTTGCCGCTCATCTGTTTAAGGGACATCTTTTCCAGCAGCCCCTCGAAACGCTCCCTGTCGAAGCTCTCGAAAAGCAGGGAACAAACCTCGCTTACCTGCGATACCTTCCAGTGGGGCATAAAGAAACTGTTGGAAGCGGTATAGCCTATCCTCTCCCGCACGTCCCCGTCGTCGGCATTGGCGTATTTGCCGAAATAGTTTATCTCCCCTTTAAAGTCGAGGTTGACCCCCGCCATAATATCCAGCAGAGTGGTCTTCCCTGCGCCGTTTTCGCCTATAAGAGCCGTGGCAAAGCCGGCGGGGACTTTAAATTCGGGGACGTTCAGTTCAAACCCCTTGTATTTTTTTACGATATTTTTCATTTCGATAATGCTGTCCATAGTAAAACCTCCATTATATGTATTGGGCGGTATTTTCCGGGCATTTATGCCCATTGCGGCGGGGAAAATACCCACGCTCGTTTTCAGCGGTCTTCGTTTCTCAGCCTTAACAGCGTGTCGAGGGTGACTTTCAGTTCCTCGTCGGACATTCCCGCAATTTCCGCAGCTGCAATGGCTTGCAGCAACAGCTCCTCGGTCTTGCGAAGGTGCTGCTCCCGGAGCATTTCCGTGTCACGGGCGTTGACATAGTAGCCTTTCCCCTGCACCGCCGTAACAAGCCCCTCCGCTTCCAGCTCCTCATATGCCTTAAGAGTGGTGATAACGCTTATTTTAAGGTCTTTCGCCAGTCCTCTTATGCTGGGGAGAAATTCTCCGTTCGCCATTTTCCCCGACAGTATATCCTCTCTGAACTGTGAGGCTATCTGCTTGTAAATAGGCTCGCCGGAGTTCTGCATTATTTTCAAATTATCACATCCCTTTTTAGAGGTTAGATGTTAGAGGTAAGAGGTTAGAATTAATTTCTTGCTTCTTGCTTCTTGCCTCTCGCCCCTTTCAGCCATTTTTCCTCGACATAAAATAGCATACTCCCAGTATGATAGTGGTTATCCCCTGTATTCCCGTTATGACACCGCCGAAAATGCCGCTGTTTCCGTTTATCAGGTTCATCACGGCAGTGAATGTATTGAACAAGCCCATTATAAACAGGACAAGTATCAAGCGGGAGATCTTTTTGCCGGTCATATTTATTCCCTGCCTTTCTTTCGGGCGGTCTTCCCCTCGCCTGCGGAGAGGAGAAGACCTGTAATTTCATTAACTGTGTATCTGTTATATATACAGTATAAACTGTTTATATACAGTTGTCAAGTGTTTATAAGCAGTTTTGTAGTTATGCACAAAAATATTTTTATATTAAAGGTCAATTTGTGAAATATTAACAAAATAATTGCCGTGTTGGGGAATTATACCCATATGTACGGCTTTTTCACTATGAAAGAAGAGGGAAAAGCAGGAGATTTGGGGAACGCTTTTGTTAAATTGTGAGGTTTCCCGCCGCACGCCAAAAATCGGTACGCCGAGAAATGCCGATTTCAGGGGATTTTCGGCTGACGGCAAAAATTTTCAAAAAATTTTTTCAGACCCTTGCATTTTTCAAAAAAATGGTGTATAATGATAGAAAGCGTTTACTGTGGAAAGGACGGTATGTTATATGATAGAAGAAATTTACGCTGCCATCAGCAAGGCTATGAACGAGAAACGCCGCCTGACAAGGGGAGCGGTGGTGCTTATAGGAGTCTGCTCCTTTATTGCGGGAGTTATTATAGGGGCTGCCGCTGCCCGCCCCGCAAAGGGACGGCGGGCTGCCGCATGCTATTCCTGCGGCGACGACTTCGATGCGGACGAATATGTACGCAATCTGAATTTCGACGAGGAATAAAAGCGTTGGGGAATGTCCCCCGATGTTTCACCTGTGCCGGGCGGTGTTTTCCCCGCCTTCGGCGGGGAAAACACTTTAAATTAAAGGATTGAAATTTAAATGAAATTAGGTATGGTGGGTCTGCCCAATGTGGGCAAAAGCACCCTTTTTAATGCGCTTACAAACGCAGGTGCGGAAAGCGCAAATTACCCTTTCTGCACCATTGAACCCAATGTGGGGATAGTAAGCGTTCCCGACAGCCGTCTCGATAAGCTGCGGGAAATGTACGAGCCGGATAAGTTCACCCCGGCAACGCTGGAATTTGTTGACATTGCAGGTCTTGTTAAAGGGGCTTCCAAAGGCGAGGGACTGGGCAACAAGTTTCTGGCGGATATAAGAGAGGTGGACGCTGTAGTTCACGTTGTCCGCTGTTTCGAGGACGACAATATTATCCATGTGGACGGCAGCGTCGACCCTGTGCGGGATATGGAGACTATCGACTTAGAGCTGATATTTTCGGATATAGAGCTGCTGGAGCGGCGTATCGACCGCACTTCCAAGCTTATGAAAGGCGATAAGAAATACGGCGAAGAACTGGAATTTTTAAAGTCTCTCAAAAGTCACCTTGAAGAGGGGCATTCCGCCCGCAGTTTCAAGACCGACGAGGAAACGGCGGAGATAATGGCGGGCATTCCCCTGCTGTCCGCAAAGCCGGTTATCTATGCCGCCAATCTCTCCGAAGAGGATTTCAAGAACAACATCGAGACCTCGGAGCATTACAGGAAGGTAAAGGAAAGAGCCTTGGCTGAAAATGCGGCTGTGCTGCCTATCTGCGCCCAACTGGAGGCGGAGATCTCCGATATGAGCGGGGAGGACAAGGAGATGTTCCTGTCCGAGCTGGGGCTTACGGTTTCCGGGCTTGACAGGATAATCAGCGAGGGCTACTCTCTCTTGGGGCTTATCTCCTACCTTACGGCAGGAAAGCCCGAGGTAAGGGCATGGACCATAAAGAAGGGGACGAAAGCCCCCCAGGCGGCGGGAAAGATACATTCGGATTTTGAAAAGGGCTTTATCCGTGCGGAGGTGGTTTCCTTTGACAATCTTATGTCCTGCGGGAGTATGGCGGCGGCCAAGGAAAAGGGGCTTGTCCGCTCGGAAGGGAAG
>JAMOZU010000249.1 GCA_023667745.1 Ruminococcus sp. | reverse complement strand
GGGGGAGAACCCTAGGGGAAGGGGCGGGGGGCGGCTATGCCCCCTAACATTCAGAGCAGCCCCCGCCCCGTCCCCTGGGGTTTCCCCCCTTGCCATCTGTTGCAGCCGCCAAAAAACTAACTTTTTCAATCATAATAAACATTTACAAACGGCAGAACGGCAAGACCCCGTTTTTTGCCTCTGAAAGGAGTGAACTGCTATGAACCCCGAACTTATGTCCCCCGCTCAAATCGCCGAAAGAAGTATACTCAAAAAGTATAATAAAACCATCTGGGGGCGGTTTATCAAAGGGATAAAGGAATATAAAATGATAAACGAGGGGGACAGGATAGCCGTCTGCATTTCCGGGGGGAAAGACTCTATGCTTATGGCAATGTGTGTCAAGCATTTGCAGAAGTACAGCGATTTCCCTTTTGAAGCTAAATATATCGTAATGGACCCCGGCTACACGGCGGCGAACAGACAAAAGATTCTCGACAACGCCCGCAAGCTGGAAATACCCATAGAAATTTTCGACAGCTCCATTTTCAACACCGTGGCGGACATTGAAAAAAACCCCTGCTACCTCTGCGCCCGAATGCGGCGGGGGTATCTTTACAGCAAGGCCGAGGAACTGGGGTGCAACAAGATAGCCCTGGGACACCATTTCAACGACGTTATAGAGACGATACTCATGGGGGTGATATACGGAGCGCAGTTCCAGACTATGATGCCAAAGCTCCACAGCTCCAATTTTACCGGAATGGAGCTGATACGTCCGCTGTATATGGTGCGGGAGGGGGACATTATTTCGTGGGCAAGGTATAACGAACTGGAGTTTTTACAGTGCGCATGCAGGTTCACCGAGAGAAACGCCGCCGGGGACGGAGTGGGCGAGTCCAAGCGGCAGGAGATGAAAGAGCTGTTAAAAAAGCTCCGTGCGGACAATCCTCTTATAGATATGAACATTTTCAGAAGTGCCGAAAACGTCAATCTGGAAACGGTCATTTCCTATCACAAGGGGGAGGAGTATCACAGCTTTCTGGACGGGTATGAGGAGAGAGGGAAAAGGTGAACGTCCCATACTAATTCCCCTTGGAATTATGGAGAAGGAGCCGCCGCAAAAAAATTAGCCTTATGGTTTTTTGCGGCGGCTTAAGTCCCATACCCATAATTTAATAAGGGATTTGTATATAATATGCACCCGGCTGATAAAACTCTCCCTGCCGTCAAATTCCCGCTTTAACCATCACCGTAGCGCACTCCGCATGCCCCGTCCCCGGAAACATATCCACCGCCCGCAGATTTTTGAGCGTATAACCGCTGTCCGCCAGGAAACGGCAGTCCCTTGCCGCCGTGGCAGGGTCGCAGGAGACCATCACCACGCTTTTGGGCTGCATGTCAACTATGCTTTTGAGGGTCTGCTCGTCGCAGCCTTTACGGGGCGGGTCGGTGACTATGAGAGCGGGAGTCCGCCCGCTGTCCGCAAACTGCCGTGCAGCGTCCTTTGCGTCCGCACAGATAAAGTATATGTTTTCTATGCCGTTGTCCCGTGCGTTTTTCTTTGCGTTCTCCACCGCCCCCGGCACTATCTCCGCCCCGGTAACGGGGCATCCGAATCTTTTGGCAAGATACAGCCCGATAGTCCCCGCTCCGCAGTAAAGGTCGAGGATATGGGCATCGCCGCCGACTTCCTTTACCGCCGCTTCCCCGAAATCTCCCGCAATTTCATAAAGCCGCTCCGCCTGAAGAGTGTTTACCTGATAGAACGCTTCGGGGGACAGGCTTATTTTATTGCCGCACATGGTATCGGAAATAAAGCCCTCTCCAAAGAGGGTAACATATCTGTCCCCTAAAATAACGTTGGTTTTCTTTCGGTTGATATTCAGGAGAACGGATTTTACGGCAGGAAACTTTTTTACAAGCCGCCTTGCCAGCACGTCCAATTTATCACGGTATTTCTTTTCCTCCGTGACCGCAAGGCAGACCATTATCTCCCTGCTGTAATGCCCCCGCCGCAGATAAATATGACGCAGAAAACCCGCCCTCGTTTCCTCATTGTAAGGTGGTATCTTTTCGGCGTTGACAAAGGCGATTATTTCCCCCGTTATCTCCCCGAAAGTCTTCGGCTGCAAAAGGCAGTCGCCGCAGGGTACTATCCTGTGGCTTCTTTTGGCGTAAAACCCGCATACCGCCCGTCCGCTTTTGTCCGCCGCCACAGGGTACTGGGCTTTGTTTCGGTATCTGTCGGTAAATTCGCAGCCGAGTATTGGCAAAAAAACACCTTCATTGTTACCACCGTCACGCAGGTCAAATCCCCCTATCCTGCTAAACGCCGCCTTTACAGCCGCCTCTTTTGCCGCAAGCTCTGCTTTATAGGAAATATCCCTGAAAACACAGCCGCCGCAGGTCTTTTTTACCCCGCAGCCCCTGTCTTCACGGTCGGGAGAGGGATCTGTTATCTCCCCGATTATCCCGTAGGCTCGATTTTTGAGGACTTTCACAATGCGGCATTCTATCACATCTCCGCAAGCGGCATGGGGAACGAACACCGCCATATTTTCATGCCGCCCCACCCCTTCCCCCTCAAGGGTGACATTTACAATCTCCAGCCTTACAATATCATTCTTTTTTATCATTACCGCACTGCCTCATTTCAAATTCATCTCATTGACCACCTGTACGGGCTTTACCGTCATCTCCGCCCACCCGGGGGAAAACCCGCTTTTTACCGCATTCTTTGCCGAGCGGATATTGCTCCATGCACAGCAGTAAAAGGGAACTTTCTCACGTTTGAGTATCTCGACCGCAAGAGTACTCGTAAGGGAGCTTGCAATTCCCTTTCTCCTGTACTCCGGCAATACGTCAATGCCTATCTGAAGCATCTTTTCGCAGTCCGCCGAGCAGCCCGCAAGCCCTATGAGCTTGCCCCCGTCGAACGCCCCCACTCCCAGAATATCCAGCTCTTTCCGCTTTTCGCAAAGAGCATTGCTCCATTGGGGAAGATAGAGATTTTTAAAATCGTCTTGTCCGAAAATTTTCGTTTCATAGTCGCAGGGGATAGCTTTGAGCCTGTTCATATCTGGCAGAAAATACTCCGCCATAAAGCAAATGCTCTGCCCCATTCCCCGCATTTTTTCTTCAAGCACATGCAGATTGGACGTTTCAAAGCAGTGGTAAAACTCGTATTTCCCAAGATACTCTTCAACCGCTTCTCTGTACTCTTCCTTTGCCCCTGCGGCGATATTGCTGCCGTAGGAAATGAAATTTGCGGCAATAGGCTCGCTGTAATACTTTTTCGCCCCCTCGCCTATCTCAAAACCGGTTATCACATTTTCGTCCCTTAAAAAATCCTCCGCCTTACAGCAAATATCCGACGCCGACTGCTCCATGGCTATGCGGAGAATTTCTTTGTTTGTAAACATTTTTTCACCTCAATCGCCGGTATGGCTTTTTTCACTCAAACGCCGTGACAGCCCCACGGCGTTTGAGTCCCCTCACAGCCCCTTGCCGAGATACTCCTCCTGCTCCTTAGTCAGCCTGTCGATCTCTATCCCCCAGGCAGACAGCTTCCGCCTTGCAATTTCAAGGTCCACTTCCCTCGGCACATCAATGACCATATCCTTGAAATTCCCCTTGTTCTTCACCAGATACAGCGCACTCATTGCCTGCACCGCAAAGGACATATCCATAATTTCCGCCGGGTGACCGTCCCCCGCCGCAAGGTTCACAAGCCGCCCTTCGGCTATCACATATATGCTCCTGCCGTTTTTCAGCTCATATCCCATTATGTTGTTCCTCGCTTCCCAGGAGCGAACGCAGTTATCCCGCAGCCACGCCACGTCCACCTCGCAGTCGAAATGCCCCGCATTGCAGCATACAGCCCCGTCTTTCATATTCATAAAGGATTTTTCCGTAATTACCCCCTCGCAGCCGGTCACCGTCACGAAAAAATCGCCGATTTTCGCCGCCTCTTCCATTTTCATCACCTTGAAGCCGTCCATTACCGCTTCCATTGCCTTTATGGGGTTTACCTCTGTCACAATTACCGACGCACCGAGACCCTTAGCCCTCATGGCAACGCCCTTTCCGCACCAGCCGTACCCTCCGACAACCACATTTTTCCCCGCAACAATAAGGTTGGTGGTGCGGTTAATGCCGTCCCATACGGATTGCCCCGTGCCGTAACGGTTATCGTATAAATATTTTGTAAGGCTTGAATTAAC
>JAMOZU010000248.1 GCA_023667745.1 Ruminococcus sp. | reverse complement strand
AACCCAAAGGGAGACCCAGAGCAAACGTACAAAGCAGGTCCTTCTGACCGTTACCAATTCAAGCGACGTTACCGTAAAAACGGTGGGCTACGGCGAACTGTGGCGGCTGGAGAAGGGCAAGTGGAAGAAAATATCCCTTAAAAAAGGCGCAAAGCTCGACCAGAGCCTGGAGATACCTCCCAAATACAAATGGAGCAAGACCTTCACCCTTACCAATTACTATAACCTTTCCGACCTTAAAGCGGGCAGCTACTGCATGAGCGTTCCCGCCTCCGACGGCAGCTTTGTTTACGCATATTTCGATTTGACGTAAAGTTATGATAAGCCTGTTCCTATTTTTCGATAAATCCCACACAAACCGCCGCAGCAAGAGATTTTCCTCTGCTGCGGCGGGTATTGTTATTGGGCGTTAGGTGTTGGGTGTTCTGCCTGAATGCCTCAGATTTCCTCGGCTATTTTGTCTCCCATTTGGGAGCAGGAAAGCAGAGTCGAGCCTTCGGTGTAGATGTCCCCTGTTCTGTAGCCTGCGGCAAGTACCTTTGACACTGCCGTTTCCACTGCGTCCGCTTCCTTGTCCATATCGAAGGAATACCGCAGGAGCATGGCTGCGGAAAGCACGGTAGCTATGGGGTTGGCTTTGTTCTGCCCTGCTATGTCCGGAGCAGAACCGCCGCTGGGTTCGTAAAGTCCGAATTTGGTATCGTTAAGGCTGGCGGAGGCGAGCATTCCGATAGAGCCTGTAATCATAGATGCTTCGTCGGAGAGAATGTCCCCGAACATATTCTCCGTCAGCACCACGTCAAATTGGGCGGGGTCTTTGACCAGCTGCATGGCGCAGTTGTCAACGAGCATATGCTCCAACGTAACATCGGGGTAGTCCTTTGCCACGTCCTCCACCACCTTTCGCCAGAGACGGGACGAGTCAAGGACGTTGGCTTTATCAACGCTGGTGACCTTTTTGCGCCGTTTGGCGGCTATGTCAAAGGCTCGAACGGCTATGCGGCGTATCTCCGTTTCGCTGTAGGTAAGGGTGTCGGTGGCTGTGATAACGCCGTTTATCTCCTTGGTCTCCCGTGCGCCGAAGTAAAGACCGCCCGTAAGCTCACGCATTATCACCATATCGAAGCCTTTGTCCGCTATCTCCTCTTTAAGGGGGCAGGCATTTTTCAGTTCCCTGTAAAGGAGGGCGGGGCGAAGGTTGGCAAAGAGGTTAAGGGATTTGCGGAGCTTTAAAAGCCCCGCTTCCGGGCGTTTGTCCGCAGGGAGCTTATACCAGGGAGAAGTTGAGGTGTTGCCGCCGATAGAACCCATAAGTACGGCATCGGCAGCCTTTGCCCGTTCGACGGTCTCATCGGTCAGGGGAACTCCGTTTACATCTATGGAGCATCCTCCCATAAGAAGTTGATCGTACTCGAAGGTATGCCCGAACTTCTCCGCTGTTTTATCAAGGACCTTCATTGCCTCGGTAACTATTTCAGGTCCTATTCCGTCACCTTTTATGACAGCTATTTTCTTGTTCATGGCGTATGTTCCTTTCGTTAAAATTCCCGCACTTGGGGGAATAGGCTTGTGCGAGCCGGAAAATATCGGATTTTTTCCTGCCTGCGGCAGGAGATAAAGCTACTGTGTTTGAATCGGTATTGTGCAAAACGCAAAATATTTACCGAAATTTAAACAAATGTTCATTGACAGATTTATTGCGCTGTGATATAATTAATATATAAGGTGCAACTCATTCATACCCGCCTTTGAAATACTGGGCAATATGCCCGCCGTATTCATCTGGCATTCCGTCAAGTGAGCAGTTAAAGCAGTAGATTATCATACTGTCATATTCGCTTACCATTTTGTTACTGCGGCAATCCTCATAGACAAGCTCGTATACCTCGTTGAATGTGCCGCTGAGGTCATACTCGGAATAATCTATCTCGCTGCCGTTGATGTAGACCTCCATAAAATGCCCCCCTTCGCTGTCGTTCACTCTTATGCAGTCTTCCCCCAAAACGGCGGCTATCTCCTCCGTCCCCGATGCGCCCGTAAGCCCGCTGCCGAAGCGGAATTGCTCGGCTGTCCCTTCAACGGAGTAGTTGGGGGAAAAATAGGAAGTGTTCTCGTCAAGGCAGAGGGCAAAGACGATATAATCCTCCGCAGGTTCATCGGGAAAATCCTCCGGCCCGCATATCCACCCTTTGTCCCCCAGAAGTGTACGAAGGTCGGCGGGAGAAATATCGAGGGGAAATGAGATGTCCCCTGCTGTTAAGGTTTCGGCGGGAATTTCCGCAGCAGCTTCCGTATCGGTAAGTTCGGGCGGATCAATAGGCAGGGTATCGTCACCGGAGCAGCCGGAAAGCAGCACTGCGGCAATAAGGGGCAAAGCTGTCAGGCATTTCATAGTCGTCCTCCTTATTTTTTTAGGGAGTTGAGCAGCCCGCCCTCGGCGATAATTTCCTTTATAAAATCGGGGAAAGGCTGGGATCGGTAGCTGTGACCTTTGGTCAGGTTGGTGATAACGCCCGTATCAAAATCTATCTCCACTTCGTCTCCCTTTTCGATGTCCGCCGCAGCTTCGGGGCATTCCATAATGGGAAGCCCTATGTTAATGGCGTTGCGGTAGAATATGCGGGCAAATGTGGCGGCGATAACGCAGGAAATGCCGCTTGCTTTTATGGCAATGGGGGCATGTTCCCTTGACGAGCCGCAGCCGAAATTCTGCCCTGCGGTCATAATGTCCCCTCGGTGAACGTTGTTTACAAAGTCAATGTCGATATCCTCCATGCAGTGAGCCGCCAGTTCCTTATGGTCGGCGGTGTTAAGGTAACGGGCGGGGATAATAACGTCCGTATCAACGTTGTCGCCGTATTTATGCACCGTGCCTTTGACTTTCATTGTATCATATCCTTTCTGTGAGTACTGTTAATGATGATTTACGGTGTTTTCCCCGCCGCAATGGCAAATGCCGGGAAAACACCGCCCAACACGGGAATTTGTAAAACCTGCGAATCATAAAAAAACAATTTAACCGGCAAGTTTTACATTATCTCCTTCGGTTCGGAAATTTTTCCCGTAACAGCCGAAGCGGCGGCAACTGCCGGAGACGCAAGATATACCTCCGACTGAGGGTGACCCATTCTGCCCACAAAGTTCCTGTTGGTGGTGGCGACGGCTCTTTCCCCTTTGGCGAGAATGCCCATATGTCCGCCGAGACAAGGCCCGCATGTGGGGGTGGAGACAGCGCAGCCTGCGTTGATGAAAGTTTCCGTCCAGCCTCTCTTGCAGCATTCGAGATACACGCTTTGGGTTGCGGGGATAACTATGCAGCGGACTCCCTTGGCGATATGCTTACCGGAAAGTATTCTTGCCGCCGTTTCCATATCCTCAAGTCTGCCGTTGGTGCATGAGCCGATAACCACCTGATCTATTTTTACCTCGCCCCAGTCGTCGGAAGTTCTCGTGTTTTCGGGGAGATGAGGGAATGACACGGTGGGCTTTATTTGGGACAGGTCGATGTTGTAGACCTCATCATACTCTGCATCCGGGTCTGCTTCATAGACGGTATATTCACGGGTCACACGATCCTTCTGATAGGCTTTTGTAACCTCGTCAACGGCGAAAATGCCGTTTTTCGCTCCCGCTTCTATAGCCATATTCGCCATGGAAAGCCGTCCGTCCATGGAAAGGCTCGAAAGCCCTTCGCCCGTAAACTCCATTGACCTGTAGAGTGCGCCGTCAACGCCTATTTTTCCGATAATATGCAGAATAACATCCTTGCCCATTACGTAATCGTTCAGCTTGCCCGTCAGGTTGAATTTCAGGGCGGAGGGGACTTTGAACCACGCTTCCCCGGTTGCCATTCCTGCGCACATATCCGTTGAGCCAACTCCCGTGGAGAATGCGCCCAGTGCGCCGTAGGTGCAGGTGTGGCTGTCTGCTCCGATAACGCAGTCACCCGAGGCAACTATGCCTTTTTCGGGAAGGAGGGCGTGTTCGATGCCCATGTCCCCCACGTCGTAATAATGGGTGATGTCGTATTTTCCCGCAAAGGTACGGCATTTAAGGGAATTTTCGGCGGACTTTATGTCCTTGTTGGGGGTGAAATGATCCATTACCATGGAAATTTTATCATTGGAGAAAACGCTTGTAAATCCCGCTTTTTCAAATTCGTTTATAGCCACGGGAGTTGTAACGTCGTTTCCTAAGACCATATC
>JAMOZU010000247.1 GCA_023667745.1 Ruminococcus sp. | reverse complement strand
GAGTTTGTCCTGCGGATATTTACCGGGCAGGAAGACTTAATTGTTACTTCAAACGAGACCCAATATGACTTGAAGCATTTGCAGGGGGCAAGGTCGATATGTTTTGATGTTCTTGCAACGGACAGCAAGGGGAGGTGTTCGTCGGCAACGGACAGCAAGGGGAGATGGCATAATTTAGAGGTACAGCGGAGCGAGCCGACCGCTTAAACGGCACATGCGGATAACAAAACCCCGCAAAGCAAATCGCTGCACATTTCTAAAATCGAACGGAGTGAACGGATAATGACAAAAATACTTCTTGCCGAGGACGACGAGTCGCTGGGCTTCGGGCTGAAATATTCCCTTGAAAAAGAGGGCTTCGGGGTCAGCCTTGCTGACTGTGCCGAGGAAGCGGTGCGGCTTCTTGAGGATAGCCCCGACCTGCTGCTTCTGGATATTATGCTCCCGGACGGCAGCGGGTATGACATCTGCAAAAAGGCGAAAACGGCAAGAGATGTCCCCGTCATTTTCCTGACAGCCTGCGACAGCGAGGTAAATGTTGTCACGGGGCTTGATATGGGAGCGGATGACTACATATGCAAGCCCTTCCGCTTGGGCGAGCTGATGAGCCGCATAAACGCCGTACTTCGTCGTTACAAAAAAAACGATACTGGGGAGCGGGACTCGGAAGAATATGGACTTACAGCCGACGGACTTACAGCTATTGAAAACCGTCTGCTGCGTTTTTTACGGATGAACAAGGGGCAGACTCTTACCCGTACGCAGATATTGGACAGGCTTTGGGACAACAAGGGCGAGTTTGTCGATGACAATACCCTGTCCGTTCACATCAGCCGCCTGCGGGAAAAGGTAGGGGCGGACAGGATAGTTACCGTGAGAGGAGTGGGCTATCGGTGGGAGGAAGAGTAAGTATGGCAGGAGTGTACAATGCCCATAAAGTGCGCAGGGCAAAAATCCTTACGAAAGACACCCTCCTTTGGGCAATTGCGATAGTCGGATTCCTGCTGACGCTGGGGCTTGGCGTATATCTCGGCAGGGTCTCGGCTCAAAGAGCGGCAGCGGGCTATATCTCGGATATGCTGGGGCGTTTCGGGGCGGTGTGCGGGGCTGTTTCTCCGGAAACGGCGGAGACGGCGGCTCTTGCCTTTGCGGGGCAGTATGACGGGGCGGACATTGAACTGGGTCAGAAAATGCTGGGCGTTTTCGGCTATGCCGTCGATATGCCCTTGAAATATACCGTAAATTTCGGAGAATATTCCCTCCGCTCGGAGCTGCTGACGGCGGCTTTCGGGGCGGCGGCTTTTATTCTTGCGGCGGCGGTCTTCGGAGGCCACGAAAAGATAAACGGCATGCTGACCGCTGACGTATGCGTCAGCTCGGAAAAGCTCATAAGTGCGGGAGATTATTGCAGGGAAAGTGCCATGCTGGGCGGCGTTCCCAGATATGTCAGCGGCTCTATGGCAAGGCTTTCCCGTGTTGTCCGTCAGCTGCGGCAGGACCTTGAAAAGGAAGAGAACTACATCAACGGGCTTATCTCCGACATTTCCCACCAGATGAAGACTCCCGTGGCGGCACTTATGATAAACTGCGAGATAATGCAGCGGGAACCGGAAATGGACAGCGGACGGCGGGGGGAATTTCTTGACAGGTGCATAGAACAGCTTGAACGGCTGGACTGGCTTGTGGCGGGAATACTCAAATCCGCCCGCCTTGATTCGGGAATGATAGAATTTGATATGAAGCGGCGGAAACTGGGAGAGGCGATAACCGAGGCTGTAAACCTGAACCGCCGAATTGCGGAGGAAAAGGGGGTGGAGATAGCCGATATGACCCCGCCGGGAATGCTGATGTCCATGGATATCCGCTGGCTCAGCGAGGCGTTCGCCAATATCATAAAAAACGCTGTCGAACACACCCCCGAGGGCGGCAGGATAGTGATAGACGGCTCGGAAACACCTCTTACGGTTATGGTGCGGATAAGGGACAACGGGTCGGGCATACCGCCGGAGCTGCTGCCGAGGATATTCGACAGGTTCTGCACCTCTTCCCCCAAAGGGCAGGCACGGTCAAGGACAAAAAATGTGGGACTGGGGCTTTCCATCGCCCGTACCATATTTTACGCTCACAGCGGGAATATACGGGTGCAGTCGGCACCCGGCAAGGGAACGCTTTTTGCGGTGACCTTTGTGCGGCAAGAATGCTGATTTACGGCTTTTTTCGCCTACGCGGGGAAAAGCCGTAAGGGCAAAAGGAAACAATGGGTGATATCACCCCGTGAATATCACCCATTGCCTATTTTAATTTTTGCCACCGGCAGTGTAAGCGTTCTCGTTGGTCAGCCGTTCCTCGAAAACGTCCACGGGGAGGGGCTTGTCAAAGTAGTAGCCTTGGGCGCGAAAACAGCTGCAATCTTTCAGTAAAGTCACCTGTCCCATGTTTTCCACGCCCTCGACTATACATTCGAGTCCCAGTTCCTGAGCCATGGAGATAACGTATTTGAGCATAATTTCTTTGTCCTCTTTGTTGTCGTCACCCTCTTCGGGCAGGAAACTTTTGTCGATTTTAAGAACATTCCAGGGCAGGTCTCTTATAAGATTGAGGGAGGAATATCCCACGCCGAAATCGTCCACGGAAGTGCTTATGCCGAGGCTGTGCAGGGACGCCACCACTTTTTTGAGTTCCCTGAAATTAACGTCCGTAGTGGTCTCGGTCAGTTCTATTTCTATGTACTCATGGGGTATCTTGTATCTGTCGATTATATCCATTATCCGCTCGGAGAGCCGCTCGTCCCCCAGGTGCATTCTTGAAAGGTTGACGGATATTTTCACCATTTCCATGCCGCTGTCTATCCACCTGCGCATATCCCGGCAGACGTGTTCGAGGACGTAAAAATCCAGTATACATATATTATGGCTCTGCTCCAGAATGGGAATGAAGCGGACAGGCTGAATAAGCTCCCCCTCATGCCGCCAGCGGCAGAGAGCCTCCGCCCCGGAAATGCGGTAATCTTTAAGGTTTACTTTAGGCTGATAGTAAACCAAGAACTCCTCTTTCCCTATAGCCTCCGGGAAAAGGCTTTCCAGTTTTTTCTTCGCCTCCAGTTTCTTTTTCAGGTCATTGTCGTAAACGGCGAAATTTTTTTTATGGCGGGATCGGGAAGCTACCTCCGCCGCAAGCAGTGCGTCCATTACTTCATTGGGGCCTCTGCACTCGTCTGTCACCTCGTAATATCCCGCATGAGCCGACACCAGCACCTCGTCCATGCCGCAGAACCCCGCAGGGATAATTACCCCCGACAGGAAGTTCATCACCTCCGCCATGCGGCTTTTCTTAAAGAGGGTAATAAAATTGTCGCCCCCAAGTCTGCTGATAAAGCCCTCTTCCCCCAGCATATTTTTAAGGCGGTAGACAAAGCGTTTCATAATTTCCGTGCCGTTGTCCCTGCCGAGCTTTGAGTTGATGACGGAAAGCCCGGAAATATTAAAGCGGCAGGCGCAGCGTTCGCTTATTTCTCCCGAAGCGAACATTGCTCCCATGGTCTTCATAAGATACCGCAGGTTGAAAAGCTCCATTTCGTTGTCCATAATGGAATATTTTTCGGCAACAGAGGCTATCCTTGCCCTGTCGTTTATCAGGTATATCTGGGTGACGAAAGCGGTTATCATGCTTTTGTGTTCATCGTCCCAATTATTGCCGCCTTTTTTGGGGCAGATATAAAAGTTGAAAACGCTGTCGTCCTCATGGCGTTTTGTTATGGTAAGGGGACGGCTTTCGTCCGGGTCGTCACCGGAAAAAACGGTAAAATTTTCGTTGTGCATAAAGAGCCTGTTTGAACGGGCGGCTATCTCGTAGATTATCTCCAGTTTTGCAATGCCCAGCAATGTACAGACATCATCGACGGCTTTTCGTGATTCGGGGGACACTCCCGCAAGGCAAATTCTGTCCGAACTTGCCGCAAATCTCATCATAGCGTCGGAAAATTTTTCCGATAGCATATTACACATAAAAATAACCTCGATACTTCAGGATTTTTCGGGGACTGCCGATAAAAAGGCGTTAATATTCTCATGCCTATAAAAAATATTATATCACATTTGTATAAAAATTGCAATACTTTTTAAGAAATTTTTATGTATTTTTTTGGAGATGAGATGCTCATACTAGGGTTTGTCTGAAAAATAAAAGTTGCACAAAAAGACAAAATATGATATAAT
>JAMOZU010000246.1 GCA_023667745.1 Ruminococcus sp. | reverse complement strand
CCGTAATACTCACGGTTTCCGCTGTGGTCTACATCATAAATATTCCTCAAACGGTACACCGCAAACTGCGGCGCACCGTCTATATACTGACTTGTTACCCGCCATTCGCCTTTCATTCCGTTTCCTCCCTTATCGCCGTATTATAATAGTTGCAAATTGCCGCCTGCGATATTCCTATCCCATTCAGACTTAAAAACGTCTGCACATCTTTATAGGACATATTCGCCCTTAGCATTTCGTCCACCGTTCTGCGTATCTCCGGCGCAAGTTTCCAGATGATACCTGTGGGCTTTTTCCGCTTGCGTTCTTTCGGCAGCGGCTCTTCCCATACCGTTGGGACTTGCGGAACGCTCCCCGCCCCCATTACCGCCGGCATGACCTGTTTCATAATTTCCAACGCCACCGCCGTAGCCATTGCCGTGATTACCCTCTCAATATCCACGCCCCCATATCCGCCGTTCTTCCGTATACTCGGCAGAACCTCATCAAACACCCACCGCTCGAACTTTTCCGCCGCCGGCAGCTTGCTGCTGACGATAAGGCGGTACAAATTCCCCTCGTTTATGTACTTGATTTCCGTGACTTGTTGTGTCGTCACTCCGTGCTGATTGGTCGTGTAGGAGACCCCCGGGCGAATTACCCACCCCTCTGATTTACAGTGTTGCTTTATGGCTTTACAAGGGTCTTTATATCCTAAAACCTTAGCACACTGCGTAGCCGGGAAATACTCATGCCCATCGATAAGCATGACCCCAAGTTCTCCGAACTCCGAATTACTGAAAATTTTCAGATCATTCAATTAAAATTACCTCCTCTTCTTGACACTCGCTCCCCAACGTGGTATAATAACATTGGACTTCTATACCCTGTCGGTTTGCTATATGTTAATTATAATACGAAGATTTCCAACTATCAAGTATTTTTTTGAAATTTGGTTCGATTTTTTCGTATTTTTGTATAATTTACCAAAAGGACGGTGTGATAATTGGATATTTTGGATAGAATTACAATGTTACTGGGCAGCAGAGAACAACAAGAATTGACAGAATACCTTAATCTAAAAAAAACAGCCTACACCGATTGGAAAAGCGGTAAGAGTAAATCTTACCGAAAATATCTGATAGAAATTTCAGAGTTCTTTAATGTTTCCATTGATTATTTAGTATATGGCAAGGAAACGCGACCGCCAAACGAATGCTTGACACCCGATGAACGGCAGTTTATAGACAAATTTAACCGCCTCGAACCCATAGACAAAGGCAGAATACTGGAGCGCATGGATATGATTTACGAAAACTATCCACCCGACAGACCGTCCGCCCCCGCCAAAGAGCCGCCCCCCGCCTTTACCGAACCCGCAGAGCCTGTCGAAGCAACACTTGACCAAAGGAAATACCCTGCATAATAGAATGCACCCTATCCCGCTCCGGCAGAACCCTCCGCTGGACACGCAAGCAGTGGTCTGAACACCCACACCGCCGCCGGGACCGGTGAACATATACCATTATAATGTAAAAAAAGGCCGCAGAAAACGGTCTAAAAAAGTGCTGTCAAGTTGACAATTCGGTTCACAAAAATCAATGCCCAAAAAGGGGGATGGAAACTTGTTTCTATCCCCCACAAATTTAGTTTCCATGTTTCCATCCCCATTTAGCCAAAAACTTCCTCAGAAAATTCGCAAATTTCCATTACCCATTATAACGGCATTATAGCGTTAAAACGCCCTAATATCGGAGTTCTAACGGTATTCCCCAAACCGTTAAAACGCCATTCTAACACCGTCAAAACCAAAAACGGCATTTTCGGTCGCAGGTTCAAAACCCCGCCGAAAATGCCGTTTTTTCTTTGACATTATTTTTTTGCCCATTTCATTCCTTTCAAAAAATTGCACTAAAAAAACGCCGATTTTACGCCATTTTAAAGCTATTTTAATGAAAATTTCGGGATATTTCGGGATTTTCATTTTTTGTATTTTGCGCGGCAAGCTGCAATTTTATCAATATTTTAAAAAGGGATTAGTATTAATACTATCCCCCGTTAGAATTACGGAGAAGAAGCCGCCGCAAAAAATTTGCATATATGTTTTTTTGCAGCGGCTGATTCCCATAATTCAATGAGGGATTTGTATCATTGTCGGCGGGGCTTATTCCGCAAACTGCACTCAATTCAACAACCAATTAACTGTTGCCGATTTGTATTTCCGCCACACGCATCAATTCCTCAAACCCCAGTGACTTTGCAAGTTTGCGGGAAGGAGCGTTGCCGGAAGCGGCTGACCAAATAGGCAATGCGGCATAAATGCCACCGTCACGAATGCCACCGCCATAAATACCGCTAATATGAATGCCGCTGCCGTCAACGGAAAGAGCGTTCGGGGCAGCGTCTTCCGGGAGGTTATTCTTTGGCAGAAGGGAGTTTATCAAAGCGGAGCAGGCGGCTTTGGCGTATCCCCGGCGGCGGTATTGGAGGAGGGTGTTTATGCCTATTTCGCAAAGGCGGTCTCCCGAATGCGGAATGCCGGGAATGTCCGGCAGATCGGGAGAGTCGGTGGCGGAGACTATTTTACCGTCAATAAAAACAGCGTAACAGCGGCGTTTTTCGGCAAGTGAAACAAAATAGCCGTACAGCCAACCGGTCTCGGTGCAATGGGGGTTGCAGGCTTTGAAAAAGTCAAGGAAAAGGGGATAGTCCTTTTCGGTGAGCAGGCGGGGAGCGGTATGTTCGGTATTCGGGGCGGTCTCGCTGATGTCCGTTCCCTTGTAATAATATTTTATTTTTTGCGGCTCGGAGAGGAGGACGTTTTCAATGTTGTCCTCCTCCAAAAGGGGCAGAAATCCCCTTCCTCTTTGGGAATAGGAAATAATATGCCTGTCCCCTCGGCTGTAAACAAGAATGTCGATAACCTTGTCATAGCCCTTCAAGGGAGTATCGAGCAAGGGGTTTCGGACGAAAAGGGGAGTATCGGAGGTGAAAAAGTCCTTGGGCGCAATATTTGCAAGGGCGCAATAATATTGGGCGGTCTCGTTAAAAAAGTTCATAGCCTTCTCCCGGATAAAACAAGACAGCCGAGGAAATTCCCCGGCTGTTTATGTTCACGAAAATTTTACAAATGAAGTTTGCCTGCTTTTACGCTTTGCCCACAGAGCCGAATATCTCCATTTTCTCTTTTACCTTGTCCTTGATGGCGTCAAAGCCGGGAGCTAAGAGCTTTCTGGGGTCGAAGCCCTTGCCCTGCTGATCCTTGCCTGCCTCGATGTACTTTCTTGTGGCCTCTTGGAATACCAGCTGGCACTCGGTGTTTACGTTGATCTTGGCAACGCCCAGAGAAATGGCCTTCTTTATCATATCGTCGGGAATACCCGTACCGCCGTGGAGAACAAGGGGCATATCCCCTGTTTTAGCCTTTATGGACTCCAGCACGTCAAAGCGGAGACCCGGCCAGTTTTCGGGATATTTGCCGTGGATATTGCCGATACCCGCCGCAAGCATGGTAACGCCCAGGTCTGCCACAGCCTTGCACTCGGCAGGGTCTGCGCACTCGCCCATGCCCACAACGCCGTCTTCCTCGCCGCCGATAGAGCCTACCTCCGCTTCAAGGGAAAGCCCCAGTACGTCGCAGGTGTTTACAAGGGCGGTGGTCTTGGCGATGTTCTCGTCAATGGGATAGTGAGAGCCGTCGAACATGATAGATGAGAAGCCTGCGTTAATGCAAGCCTTTGCGCCCTCGAAAGAGCCGTGGTCAAGGTGGAGAGCAACGGGGACGGTAATATCCAGAGCGTCCAGCATACCGTTTACCATGCCCACTACAGTACCGTAGCCGCACATATATTTACCTGCGCCCTCTGAAACTCCCAGTATTACAGGGGACTTTTGCTCCTGAGCTGTGAGCAGTATTGCCTTTGTCCACTCTAAGTTGTTGATGTTGAACTGACCGACGGCGTATTTGCCGTCTCTCGCCTTATTCAGCATATCCTTTGCAGAAACAAGTCTTGACATTTTTTTCTACCTCCAATTTTCGTTTGCAGCCGGCGGAAATATTCCGGCGGAATATTTCCGCATTTGCCCTTATTTATATTATACCCCATATTTTGGGAAATTGCAAGAGGGTTTTTTTAAAAAATGGAAATATGAGGAGATTTTTTTGGAGAGGGTCACACAACGGCAAAAGGCTTTAATATGCCACTAAATGTCAACTATACCGCCCTGACGGGCGGCGGCATACTGCACACGGCATACGCCGTGTGCGAATATGCC
>JAMOZU010000245.1 GCA_023667745.1 Ruminococcus sp. | reverse complement strand
GGCATGGGAACAGGCGCAGGCATGCTCTGCTGATACGGAACAGGCGCTTCGCTTGCGGCGGCGTAGTCGGGGCTTACGGGCGCATTGGGCTGCGCCATATGGGGCGGGATATTATCGACAGGGTGAGGAGCGCAGACCATTCCGTCAGGGCGGAACTCTGTCCATTCCTCGGGGTGATTATTGAGGCTGTCGCTAAGCTGCTCCATGCTTTCGGCATTGAGCTTGTCAAAGTATTCAATGAGCTTGGCTGCCATGGCGGAGTTCGGACACGCAAATGATACGGTTATTGAATTGTTCGGCATAAAAAATGCCTCCTTTCTGCTTGACTTTATTTTCAAGCTGTGATATAATAGTAGATAAGAACATAGGTAAGAGCCTTTTTTCGGGCTTACCTTTGTAACAGACTTGTATAAATGCACTTTTCCTGCTTGGCGGTTGGGGGAGTGCATTTTATTTTTCTTCCTGCCGGTCTTCCCAGTCTTCTTTGCTGACAAGATAGAGGTAATCATCATTTTCGGTGCATATGCCGTAGAACTCGTCTGTGCGGTTGAAGAAGTACCGTCTTCCGGTAAATTCTTCTATGGCGTCCGCATACGCTTCAAACTTATCCAGCAGGCTCACACGCTGCGCGCCGTAAAGCTGCATATCAAGTTCATTCCCTGCACTCTCGGCAAGGGCGTGCATTCGGCAGGACTGCTCAATGTCATCTGCGCACCTTTTGAACCTTGCGGCAAGTTTCGGGCGGCTTATGAACCACGGTACGGACATGCTTTCAATCCCCTCAAGCGCAGGAGCTTTCGGAAGCTGCTGCGGGGGAGCGGCGGATATTTCGGGGCTTGTGCTGCTGTACATTTTTCTTGCACCTCTTTCTTTGCTCGGCTATTGCGAGATTTATTCGGATCATTCTGACAGCCTCCAGCAGATACGCTGCGCTTATGGAAAATATGAAGAACGAGGCTGTCATATCGCCCTTTCCTACGATACCCGACAGCACCGCCATCAGGGCGTAAAGCCCCGAAAGCGACAGAGCGGGGACGGCGTTGCACGTCTTAGGTCTCGGAGTGTTCATTTCTCTCTTTCTCCTTTCTGCGTTCAAGGCTCTTTGAGCGCCTTATCGGTTCAAACAGGGTAGCGATAGGGCAAATGAGAGCGGAGCAGAGCTTGAGTATCTGTTTGTCGCTGGGCTGTACATACCCTCCCTCAAGAGCGTATATGTTCTTCAGAGATACGCCGCTTTCTTCGGCAAGCGCCACAGGAGACATATTACACTGCTTTCTGAGCCTTTTCAGGTTCTCCTGAAAGATAGTTTCTTCGGGTTCTTCATCGGTAAGTTCGGTAACAGCCGAGGTTTCGGCAAAGGTGATCCCGCTGCCGCTTAGGGCAGCTATGGCATTGGATATTTCGGTTTCAGTGCCTTCAATTGTAAGTTTCATTGGCAAAGCATCTCCTTTCTTTACAGGGTCTGACTGCCGGTCAGACCGCACGGTCGGCGTAATATTCGGTTTTATGCGCTCTTATTTTCGGCTGTGAGCTGCATAAGCTCTTTGCGGTCGTACTCAAGAGCGTTCATTTTGAATATAGTGGCGATTATCTCGGTTTCGCGGTCACGTATGACCTTTTCGCATATTCTCTTGTACTCGTCATCGCTTTTGATCCGTTCAAGCTCTTTGCCGTACTGCTCCCTTATCCGGGGAACGCACAGAAGCATATCGCAGTCGATTTCGGGCTTGCGGCAGGTATTGACAGTGCTTGCGCCGTCAGTCTCTGTCTTGGTGGGCTTGAATTGCTCATATATGTAACCGATATTCTCGTTATTCTCCAGCCGCTCCTTAATGTCGAAGCAGATGGGAGCTGTGATTTTTATCATGTAGGTTATCAACCGCCTTTCTTCAAGTATTATGCGCCGCTGTCTTTCCGAACAGCAGTGCATCGGTGGAGCAGCCCAGCGCCAGGGCAAGGGCTTGCAGCTTGTCGGTGTCGGGCTTTCGTGTGCCCTTTTCGTAGCCGCATATTGCGACCTTTGTCATGCCGATCTTCTCGGCGAGTTCCTGTTGAGTCAGCCCCGCCGATATGCGGGTCGCTTGCAGGTTGTCCTTGAATGCCATACAGGCACCTCCTTTTCCTGACGTTCCCGTTCTTCTCTGCCGCCTGCGCCCTGCTCTTCGCCCGCAGCGGTCGCTCAACGGCGTGCCTACGGTAGCATACAGCGGTTACCCGAGAGCCCTTCCGGGCGCGCGGTCGGCTTCCTGTATTCTCCCTGCTCATCATCCGCAGCGGTCGTTCATTGACGCCGCCTGTGGTTGCCTGCAGCTGTTATCCGAGAGCCATTCCGGGAGAAACAGGCATTTTCCAAAAAACGGAAACGAAATGTTTACAAAAAATTTACTTCGTAAGGGCTAACGTCGGCGGCGGTTAGGTGTATAATGGATATGTGATAAACATAATACTCTCCGCTCCGCCGTCGGAGCGTCTCTTGGTATACCTTGCGAGTTCGCACTGCTAACTCTGTATTTTTATTATAATGCAATTTAATTCAACTGTCAAGTGTTTTTTGAATTTTTCGTGCAAATATTTTCAACTTTGGCAAATTTTACAAGAAATGGAGCGATACGTTGTGAATTATGCTGTATTTGATGCCTTGTGCAAAGATAAAGGCACATCTCCAACGGCATTATCTCAAAAACTTGGACTTAGCAAAGGTAATGCATCCAGTTGGAAACGGGGCGGCAATCCCAGTGTAGAGGTTCTTTTGAAAATAACGGAAGAATTAAATTGCACAACAGATGAGCTTGTTAATCCGAATTATTCTTCCAATTCAAAGAGAAATGAGCAAGGAAAAATGACATTTGTTGAAAGAGTTGATTTTTTAATTGAAAAAAGGGGTATTAGCAGAAACCAGTTGTTTGCAGAACTTAAATTGGGAAAGAACTCTTTTGTCAATTGGTCTAATAGAGGAACTTTACCTAAAGGGACAACAGTAGAAAAATTGGCGAAATACTTTAACGTATCCGTAGATTATTTGCTTACGGGTAATGAACCGATGATACAAAGTGGTATTATACTCAGTAACTACCGTACCAACCATGAATTGGTAAACGAGAAAGACAAGCGGTATATAAGAGTTGTCCGCCTTATAAAACTGATTTGCGGTGATGAAAAGACAGATGCTTTGCTATCAGCTGCACAAGTACCTGCCAATCGATCGGCTGATCTTACAGATAAGCAGCTTGAATGGATCACAGCGCATATAGAAACAACTAAAGATTTTTTTGATGACAATAGAACCGACACCATCAAAGACAGTGATGAACTTAGAAATATCGCTAAAGAGTATCTGTATTATTCGGATAATGTTTCACTTGAGTATTTTCTTAAGAGTAATCCCGAATTTTGGAAATTTGAGCAAAGGTATATGTGTTTGTATGCTTTGGCAATGCAGTCATTTGTAAATTGCAGCTGTTTTGAAGAAATAATAGATATTCCGGTTTTAACAAGCAAGACCAACGGGAACTTATGAATAGTTTCGGTGAAGCAATTATTAATTTCAGAGAAAGCAAAAAAGCACGTCAACAGACCCGTAATTCTGCATTGTCAGCAAGGCAAAAAGAGCAAGCATAACTATAATTTATTGCAAAAATAATACTAAATTATAATTCGTCTGTACGAGGCGGCAGTGAAAGGTGGTGAATACAATGGAACCAACAATGATTGTTTTGATTTTGATAGGCGTTATATCGGTTATCCTTATTTTATCCGCAGTTCATATCTCCGGTATACTAAATCATTACCTATTGATATACACATTTATGCTGTTTCTCCTTTAATTGATTCTGCTTCATCGGTTCTTTTACTCATACGCTTCTGCCGAGCCGACTCAAAGGAATTAAGCCCCTGCCTGATATATGCCATTATATCTGCATGCTCATTCGGATATTGAGCAAAAGCCTCGAAAATTTCGCTTATATACTCGTGGTCGGCGGCTCTTTCCACAGACAGATTAAACAGATATTCGTAATTTCTCTCCCAATCTGCCGCCTCCGTGTGTTCAGACATAAAAAGATCCAAATCAATCTTATAGTAATACAAATAGCTTTCTGCAATGCTCTTAATACTTTCCGCACTCGATTTGCCAACTGCATAATCCCCATCAATGAAGAATTGGCTGATGGTATTACTCTTTTCGGATAACCATATCAAAGCGGGTTCGCTAATTTCATCGGGCTTGTCTGCTGAAAGACCGATAGCCGACAATAACGCATTTGCCCTTAAATGT
>JAMOZU010000244.1 GCA_023667745.1 Ruminococcus sp. | reverse complement strand
AGGAGTTTTTACGGAAGTTGCGTATTATCTCAGTTTTTTTCATGCCCGCAAGGACGGGGAAATCGGTCAGTGCGCCTCTTGTAAAGTTCTGGGCGGCGTTCTCGTCGTCCACGGTAAAAAGTGCGTAATGCTCGCTGTCAGAGGAAATATGCGCAAAATTCCGCTGGGCGGCGTTTACCATCATCAGCTTGCCCACGGTGTTGAATATGAGTGCGCCTATGGCGACCGGAGTGTAGATGTAAACAAAGCCGTTGCGTATCATATAGGGGGCGAAGATCGCCGATATGGAGGTGATAAGCCCTGCCATAAGGGTAAGAGCGGGCAGGGAATCCGAGTCCGCTTTAAAGGAGAAAAATTTTCCCAGACCGTTTATGACCGGCTGATAGGCGATGATCCCCGCCGCAACGCCCAAGAGATTGTTTATGAGAATGAATGTCATAACGTTTTCTTTCTGCCTGCTGATAAAGGAGAACTGCTCCAGCAGCGGCAGCTCCAGATCGTTGACAACTGCGATATACGCACTCAGGAAAAAGCATACCGCCAGCAGGAAAAGCCTTACCGTAAGTTTGCTTTTCTGACTGTCGATGTCCTGAGAGATGCTTTCTGCGTCGCTGTAGCTCTCGAAGTCCTCGATGGAATCGTCCTTTGTCTGTTCCTCTTCCTCCTCGGTGTTCTCCTCCTCGTCCCCCACCAGTTTGAAGTCCTTTATCTTCTTTTCCCGCCGCTCCATAAGTGCGGAAATCTTATCCTTTTCGGCCTCCGCCTTTGCGGCGTTTATCTGGGCTGTGTCCTGCAATATCTTATCCGAAAGGTCAAGGTCGATGTCGGAAATATGCTTGCGCTCGATGGGTGCGGCTTTTCGTACCTTGCGGATATCCCCCAGAAGTTCGGAGTCTTCATCTTCATCGCCGCTTTTTGCCATGAGCTTGTTGAAAATGCCCGTGGTAAAGCCCTTTAAGGGGGAAGTCTCGCTGCGGGCATGCTCCCGCCTGCTCCCCTTTGGAGCTTCATACTGGCTGAGTATCGCCTCAACGTCCTCTTCTTCCTTGTCGAACAGGGCGGAAAGTCCCTCCTCCGCTTTTCTTACGGGCTTTTTCTCATCATGATGCTTGTACTTGCGTTCATATTCCCCGGCGCGTTCCATTTTTTCGGATAAACTTGTGCCTTTGGCGTTGTTGAGCCGTTCGTCGTTGGCAATACTCTCGAATATCTCGTCCCTTGCCTCTTCCGAAAACAGCGGACTGCTGCCGTATTTTCTGTCAAAGTCGTCCTCTTCTTCATAGCGGGAGTGAATGCCCGAACCTAAGAATGTGTCCTCCAGCTCAAACCCCTGCTTGCGCTTTACCTTGACTTTTTTCTTCTGCTTGCGTTCCTCTTTTTGCGGGGGATTTTCGGCAGCTTGCGCTGCCTGTTCGGTCTGTGCGCCATCGCCCTTCTGCATATCTTCCCGCAAAGGGGTATCTTCCGCTTTCTGCGGCTCAGCTCCGCCGCCGTTGCCGGACTCCTCCGGCATTTTTATCTCCTCCGTATATCCCGTGTGAACGGGCTTGCCCTCCGCCATAAGCTCTCCGGAAGTCTTCAGCTCGTCCGGCATAAACCTGCGGTCGTAATCACCGCTCAATATCTCATAGTCGACCTGCTTTTTCTTTTTTATTATGTCGTTTTCCCGCAGTACCTCTTCACGCTTTTTAGCCCTTGCCGCTTTTTCCGCCTGGGATTTTATCTCCTCCCTTGCCTTTATCTCTTCCGGCGTGGGGTAATCGGAGGACAGGGAAATATTTATCCCGCTTAGGTCTATATCCGTAGTGGACTTGCGGCTTTGGAATATCTCCTCAAGTCCCGAATCCTCGTAATTTTTGGTAGCAGGATAGCTGCTCAGGATATCGTCCAGGGAACTGCCGTCTCCGGCTGCCCCGCCGCCGGCTTTTGGATATTCGTTGAGTATATTATCCAGTGAAAACTTACCGTCAGCCAATCCGATTGCCGCCTCCTTCAGGAGTAACATAATAAAATTGCCTGCATAGCTCACTTTGAGAAGCAAGAGACAGGAGGCAAGAGATTCGGAAAATGCAGGATGACATCTTTTGCCCTTGATTTTATGTGTTACTTTTTATTTAATATTTTTTCCTTATTGTTAATTATTAAACTATTAATTATTAACTATTAACTATTAACTGTTAACTGCTCTTTGCCTAACCGCCTCGTACATAAATATCCCCGCCGCCACGGAAGCGTTGAGAGAGGTTATTTTGCCGTTCATGGGGAGCTTGACAAGATAGTCGCATTTTTCCTTGATGAGCCGCCCTATGCCGCCGCCCTCCGAGCCTATCACAAGGGCGGCAGCTCCCGTAAAGTCCGCTTTGGTGTAGCTTTCCCCCGACATATCCGTGCCGAATATCCACACGCCCGCTTTTTTCAGTTCCTCTATCGCCGCCGCCAGATTGGGCGTTCTTGCCACGGGCAGCCAGCTTGCCGCTCCCGCCGAGGTCTTGTAGACGGTGGCGTTGAGAGATGCACTGCGCCGCTTGGGGATTATAATGCCGTCCGCTCCCGCCGCCTCGGCTGTCCTGATTATCGCACCTAAATTGTGGGGGTCTTCTATCTCGTCGCAGATGACGATGAAAGGCGGCGTGCCCTTCTTTTTCGAGATCGCCAGAATATCCTCAACGGTGACATACTCCGCACAGGCACCCGAGGCTATTACGCCTTGGTGAGAGGTTTCTCCGCACATCTGCGTCAGCTTTTGATCCGTTACCGATTTTATCACTATCCCCCGCTCTTTTGCGATACGTGTGACAGAGCCTATGCTGCCTCCCGCCGCCGAGCTTACATAGAGCGTGTCGATGGCTGTCCCCGCCCGTAATGCTTCCATGACCGGGTTGCGCCCGATAATAAGCCCTGTAACGCTGTCTTCTCCCACATCGTCAAAGCGGGCGGGACGGATATCCTCCCTTTTTTTCGGGGGAATCGTCCGTGAAGGGCGGGCGTCCCTCTCAAAAGCGTTTTTACAGCCGTCTCTGCCGCTGCGTCCGCCGTACTGTCTTCCGTTTTTATCCCTGTCGTTTCTATAGGACATACTATCACCTTTCCCTCCGCCGCCGGCGGATATGCCGTACAAACACTTATACAATAATAATTATACAACAAAATCCGACTTTTTTCAATGTCACATATACACAAAAAACCCGCCTTTGTATAGGCAAGGTTGTACATCTTAATATATAAATTAAATTTGCGTAAAATAATTGTTGCTTTTTCATGTATTCGTTGTGAAAATAAATACGGGAGATTGACATTTGCTCTTTA
This sequence comes from Ruminococcus sp., assembly GCA_023667745.1. Classification (GTDB taxonomy): domain Bacteria; phylum Bacillota; class Clostridia; order Oscillospirales; family Ruminococcaceae; genus Huintestinicola. The sequence goes on along the minus strand of JAMOZU010000244.1, from coordinate 982 downwards.
CGCTGTAAATGTGCTTTGCGAAGGATTTTTTGTTTGGCGATTGTGTCTTACAGTGAGGTTCTTTTTTAAATATTGCAATCACAAAAGGCTTCCTCGCTGTATGACAGCGGGAAAGCCTTTGGCGGCAATCGAGGAAATCGGGCTGCCGCTTTGTCTGAATGCCTCACCTTATAAAATTCGTCCTTGCCTCGTTCTCCGTTTCGGGCAGCTGCACTCCCGCATTTTTCCCCGCTTCAAAACATTTCATCATCCAAGCAAGGTTTCTTGCAAGGTTGCGCATGGTCTGCATGCCCTCCTCGTCAAGGACAGCCTCTCCCCTGACCCGCCCGTGAGCCATGTTCCAGTATGTGGAAGAGGCTATGGGCATCTGCGAAATGCCGAAATATTTGTTCAGGCAGTCGAAGGAGGCGGAATTTCCTCCCCGCCTTGCCACGGTGACAGAGGCGGCGGGCTTGAATGTAAAGGCATTTTTGCCGCTGTAAAACGCACGGTCAAGGAATGAGAGTATACGCCCGGTGGGGTGAGCATAGTAAACGGGAGTGCCGAAAACAAAGCCGTCCGCTTCCCTTGCCTTGGCGATAAAGCTTTTTACGCCGTCGTCGGTGAAGATACAGCCCGCATCATTGCACTGCCCGCAGCCGATGCAGTCCTTTATGGGCGTGCCGCCGATGTTCACTATCTCGTATTCTATGCCTTCCTTTTCCAGCTGCTTCCCCACCTCCGTAAGGGCGGCGGCTGTGTTGCCGTCGGGCTTGGGGCTTCCGTTCAACATTAATACTTTCATAATATTTCCTCCTGTCCCTGCGGTTTGCAAAAATCCGTTCCCTTTAAGGGGGAAGGTATTTTCCTGCCGCTGTTTTTTTAAAATTAAATTAATTTTTACTTATCGGTATTTATATATCCCTTGTATGCCTGCAGGTATATCCACCCGGAAATCACCGTCAGCAGGGCGGATATCCAGATAAGAGCCTGCTCGATGATG
>JAMOZU010000243.1 GCA_023667745.1 Ruminococcus sp. | reverse complement strand
GTAAATTTACCGTTAATATCCCTCCCGCCATATCTTCTCCGAAAGGCTGCGGCGGGCTGTATTTCGTCGTTTTGCGATGGAAGTCACGGGAGAAGTGCAAGAAAATAAAATCGAAATTTACAATTTTTTGCGGTAATTTTTTATATTATATTTCATTTGATAGTGATATACTCAAACAGTTAATGAAAATCAAAGCCGACAATAAAGGAATTACCGATTTAAGTTTTTCTCCCGCCGAAGGCGGGAGAAAAACCGGCTGACATAAGGACCTTTGTAATTTACAAATAATTAAAATCCTATTTAATCGGTATTGCCTAAAATTTTTCTTGATAATTTACGGTTTTGCAAAGGCTTTCGGAGGCGATAAAATGTTTCAGATAAAATGGCTCTGGAAAAATCTGGAGGGGTACAGAGCAATATATATACTGGCTCTGATTCTTACAGTGGTGCGGCAGTCCATGTACATAATCACTCCCCACTACAGCAGCAGGATAGTGGACGAATATATCTACGGCGATACTGCAGCGGAAAACTTAGCGTCAAACCCCAACGGACTTGTTACCCTTGTTGTGATGATGATAGCCTTTACCGTTCTGCGGACAGTGATAACCTATACATCGGGACTTTGCTATGAGAAAGCCTCCCAAGGGATAGTCTACAAGGTGCGAAATCACCTGTTCGCCAACGTTCAGCGGCAGGACGCTGAATTTTTCGGCAAGAACCGCACAGGCGACCTTATGACCCGTATCAGCGGCGACCTTGATATGGTGCGCCATTCGATAGCGTGGATAATCAAAGCCATATTGGAGTGCATAGTGCTGTACACTGCCTCGGTGTTTTTCTTTTTTTCCATAGACTGGCTTATGGCTTTGTGCATGATGGCTCTTACTCCGGTAATATTCGGGATAACCATGGGGCTTAAAAAAGTGGTAGGCCCCAAATATGTCATACAGCGCGAGAAGCTCTCCCGCCTTAACACCATAGCCGAGGAGAACATTTCGGGAAACCGTGTTGTAAGGGCATTTGCAAGGGAAGACTTCGAGCAGGACAAGTTCGACCGCAGCAATAAAGAATATTCCGACGCCAACAAGGAAGCCTCCCTGACATGGCTGAAATTCTACCCCTTTATTGAGGTAACGGCTCAGGGACTGGCAGTGGTGCAGCTGCTGGCGGGAGGACTTTTCGTCATCAGCGGCAGGATAACAGTGGGCGAATACACCGCCTTTTCGGGGCTTATCTGGACCATGAGCAACCCTATGAGAATGCTGGGCAGCATTATCAACGACTTGGAGCGTTTCGTTGCAAGCCTTAACAAAATTATCGAGATATACTACGCAAGCCCCCTTATCACCGACCGTGCGGACGCCGTTGACCGTCCGGAGCGGCTCAAAGGGGAGATAGAGTTTAAAAATGTCTCCTTTTCCTACGACAAGAAAAATCCCGTCCTGAAAAACATATCCTTTAAGATAAAACCGGGGGAGACGGTGGCTGTAATGGGACCTACCGGTTCGGGGAAAACCACCCTTGTCAATATGATCTCCCGCACCTATGACCCGGACAAGGGCTGTATTTTAGCGGACGGCGTTGACCTTCGCATGATGAAACTTCACCAGCTGCGGCGGAATATCGGGGAAGCCCAGCAAGATGTGCTTTTGTTTTCGGACACAATTGAAGGGAACATTGCATTCGGGCGCAGCGATATGCCGGAGGAGGAAGTTCACAGCTTTGCCTCTCTTGCGGCGGCGGACGAGTTCATCAAGGAAACTTCCGACGGCTATGACACCATCATAGGCGAACGGGGCGTGGGGCTTTCGGGGGGGCAGAAGCAGAGAATTTCCCTTGCAAGGGCAATGGCAGTCCGTCCGGCTGTCCTTATCCTTGACGACACAACCTCGGCTGTGGATATGGAAACGGAAAAGCACATACAGAACAGCCTTCTGAATCTCGATTTCCCCTGCACCAAAATAATCATAGCTCAAAGAATTTCCTCCGCCAAAGACGCAGACAAAATAATCATCTTAAAAGACGGCAGAATAGCAGACATAGGCACTCACAAGGAACTCAGCCAAAGAAAGGGCTATTACAAGGAAGTTTACGATTTGCAGAAATAGTTTTTCTCCTGCCGTACGGCAGAATGTTCCCCGCCGTAGGCGGAGAACAAACAAGGCAAAGCTCCGAGAATTTCCTCCGCCAAAGACGCAGACAAGATAATCATATTAAAAGACGGCAGAATAGCCGACATAGGCACTCACAAAGAGCTTTCCAAACGGAAGGGATATTATAAGGAAGTTTACGATTTGCAAAAGTAATTTTTTCGTTAAAGGTATTCCCCCGCCTGACGGCGGGGAAATACCAAGCAGAATATTGGCAGGGGCTGAAACTCTAGCCTCTAGCGTAAACGGAGTTCACATTCTAACCTCTAGCCACTAGCAGGAGTGATCAAAAATGGCAAGAAATAAATACGATATAGACGAAACTTTGGAGACCCCTTTTGACATACGGCATTTCGCCCGTGCACTCAAATATGTGGGGCGGTATAAAAAGCATGTGATAACCGCCATGCTCGTCAGCGTTACGGCGGCGGTCATCGGGCTGTGCGGTCCGCTTATTACCCAGTATGCCTTGGACGTTACCATTCCCGCAGGGGACAAGGGGGGAATAGTAATGCTGTCGGGGTTATTGCTGCTGTCGATAGTTGCGGGGATAGTCTTTTCAACCATAAGCTCAAGGATCATGACAAGAGCCGGGCAGGATATGATTTACGACATCAGGCGGGACTTGTTCGAGCATTTGCAGAAGCTCCCTTTCGAGTATTACGACAGCCGCCCCCACGGGAAGATCCTCACAAGGGTGATAAACTATGTAAACAGCGTTTCCGACCTGCTGTCAAACGGACTTATCACATTTGTTCTGGAAATATTCAATATAATCTTCATCTGCATTTTTATGTTCGGGGTAAACCCGCAGCTTTCGCTGGTGGTGCTGGCGGGCGTGCCGTTCTTCGGGGCGTTTATGATAGCCATAAAAAAAGCTCAAAGGCAGGCGTGGCAGCGTTCGTCAAACAAATCCTCAAACCTCAATGCCTATCTCCATGAGGGACTGGTGGGAGTGAGCATTACAAGGAGCTTTGTAAGAGAAGAGGAAAACGAGGCTATCTTCGACAGGCTTGCTGTGGAATACCGCAAAGCGTGGATGAAGGCAATATATTTTTCCCAAGCGGTGTGGCCTGTGGCGGACGTTATCTCCATATGCGTGTCCTCGGCTATATATCTGGTGGGGCTTCTGGTCGTCGCCCCGAAAGCGGGGATAACCGTGGGGACTATCGTTGCCATGACAAGCTATGCGGGGCGTTTCTGGCAGCCTATAATGAACCTTTCCCAACTGTACAACACCTTTGTGAACACCATAGCATATTTGGAGCGTATCTTTGAGACCATGGACGAGCCTGTGACCGTTACCGACAAGGAAAACGCAGGGGAAATGCCCGAAATAAAAGGGGACGTTTCCTTTAAAAACGTAACGTTTGCCTATGAAGAGGGGACGAACGTACTGGAAAACCTTTCCTTCGACGTAAAAGCGGGGCAGAGCATAGCCCTTGTAGGACCTACCGGAGCGGGAAAAACCACTATCGTAAACCTTATCTCCCGCTTTTATAACGTAAACGGCGGGCAGGTGCTTATAGACGGGAAGGACATTGCGGACGTAACACTGCGGTCGCTGCGTTCTCAAATGGGGATAATGCTTCAGGACAGCGTTATCTTCAGCGGAACGATAAAAGAGAATATCCTTTACGGCAGACCCGGAGCTACCGACGAAGAAGTGCGGCAGGCGTGCCATGTAGTGGGAGCGGACGAGTTCATAGACGAAATGCCCAAAGGCTTTGACACCGAGGTAAACGAGCGGGGAGCGTCCCTTTCCCAGGGGCAGCGGCAGATGATAGCCTTTGCAAGGACTATTCTTGCCGACCCGAAAATACTCGTCCTTGACGAGGCGACCTCTTCCATTGACGCAAAGACCGAGCGGTTTATACAAAAGGGCATAGATCACCTTTTAAAGGGGCGGACTTCCTTTATCATAGCCCACCGCCTTTCTACTATAAGGAGCTGTGATAAGATAATGTACATCTCGGAAAAGGGCATTTCCGAATGCGGAACGCATGAGGAACTGATGAAGAAGAAAGGGCTTTATTATAAGCTGTGCATGGCGCAAAGCATCTAGAATCTATAGGTTAGAGGCTAGAGGCTAGAGTCGGAAAGAGTGACCGATAAATGAAAGCGTTACAAGAACAGTAACG
>JAMOZU010000242.1 GCA_023667745.1 Ruminococcus sp. | reverse complement strand
AGCCCTTGCGGGGGAGACCGCCCGAAGCCTTGAGCAGATGGCTGAAATGGTGAACAGCGTAAAGCTCATAGTTGACAACATCGCCGTCTCCGCAAGAGAACAGGCGCAGACCGTATATGAAATAAACAAGGGCATGGAGACCATCAACGGCAGCATTCAGGGCAACTCCGCCGCCGCCGGTAAAAACGCCGAATATTCCAAAGAGCTTTCCGACCAGTTCGAGCGGCTCAATAAGATCATCAACAGGTTTACTTTTAAATAGTTTTGTTACGGACAGTTACGGGTAAAGCCGTACACGGTCAGTCTGCAGAAATTAAAAAACCGTTATTTTATTTTTTCCCCGCCCGACGGCGGGGAAAAATTTTTTTTTATAAAGCTGACCGGGCAAAGCCTTGCCCGGTCAGTCTGCAGAAATTAAAAACCCATTATTTTGTTTTTTCCCCGCCCGACGGCGGGGGAAATTTTTTTATATAAAGCTGACCGGGCAAAGCCTTGCCCGCCGTTTTTTTACTCAACCTCTATTGTTACCTTCTCCACGTCCACAGGCGCACCGTTGCTCCTGAACGCCAGCTCGTCTATATCCTCATCGGAAAATCCCATAATATTCACCAAATTGCGCCGCACGCTGCTAACATAAAACGTGACCTTTCCCTCTTCCGAAGCGTCCGGGATAAACTCGAACTCTTCCTCGCCCACAGTGATTATCATTATCACCGGACTGGAGTTTATGACCGCCGACGGTCCCGTATATTCTGCGATTATCTTCATATCGTCCCCCAGAATATCCATGGAAATATCATGGTCGGACAGCTTGAAACTGCAGGAAATGCTCTTTCCCATCGCCGAAACATGCTCCGGCTCTATCACCGCATTTCTTGACAGCAGGGGGACAACAGGTTCCGTGGCAGCCTCGGTGGTGGTTTCCGTAACGGTCTCGATCACGGTGGTAGCCGCTTCGGTTGTGGTTTCGGCGGTCGTTGCGGCGGTCGTGACCTCTGTTGTAGTCGCCGCAGTTGTCCTCAGCGTTACCGTTGTCACCTGCGACGGCGTGCCGCTGTTTCCCCCCGCAACAACGCCCGCAATAATAATTATCGCCGCCACCGCAGCCGCAGCCGCAATGATCCCCACAGGCAGCTTTTTCTTTTCGTCCTCAGGATTTTCCTCACTTTTTTCGGACTTCTCCTCAACGGGCTTTTCCTCTTTCTTTTCGCCTTTTTCGGACTTCTCCTCAACGGGCTTTTCCTCTTTCTTTTCACCCTTTAGAGACTTCTCCTCAACGGACTTTTCCTCTTTCTTTTCACCCTTTAGAGACTTCTCCTCAACGGGCTTTTCCTCTTTATTTTCGCCCTTTTGAGACTTCTCCTCAACGGGCTTTTCCTCTTTATTTTCGCCCTTTTCGGATTTACTCTCTACAGGCTTTTCCCTTTTATTTTCACCCTTTTGAGCCTTTTCCTCTACAGGCTTTTCCTCTTTCTTTTTGCCCTTTTCGGACTTTCCCTCAGCAGCCTTTCCCGCTGTCTCTGCAGACTTCTCCTCAACACTCTTATTTTCGGCGTTATCCTTAACAGACTCGCTCACAGGCGTGCCGCATTCGGGACAGAATTTGCTGCTCTCACCAAGTTCGGCTCCGCAAACAGAACATTTAGCCATCTTATGTACCCTCCGGACAGACAGAATCAACGGGAGAAGTCCCCCGATGTTATTTTTGAAAACTGTCTTTTATTATACCATAAAATAATGAATATATCAATAACAATATGTTAAAAATTATACCGAGTTGACAAATATTCGGTCTGCGTAAAAAGTCTGTTCGGTAAAATCAAAGACTTTATTTTATTTGTTTTTCTCCTGCCTCCGACGGGAGAAAACCGGAGTTATTATACAAGCTGAAATATTATCCCTTTTACAGGCGGCACATTGCTTGCGGCTTGTGACGTTGAGGCAATGTCGCATACCAAGCCGGGGTTTGGCGGGGATTTATACAAATCCCACATTGAATTACGGGACTTAAGCCGCCGCAAAAAATATAAAGGCAAATTTTTTCCGGCGGCTTCATCTCCGTGATTCTAATGGGGATTAGTATTAGCATGTGTTTGAAATAACATATTTCCGCAGGAGTCCCGGAAAATTATGAAGGGAGTCTGCCGCTTCGGTCACGCTTTTTCCTTAACCTTCGGCTGTTATGTCTATCACCACAAGTTCCGGGTTATTGAAAATTCTGGGTACTTTGGTTTTGGTACGGCTGAGTCCCCGGCTGACTATCATGGAACAGTCGGGGAAATCGAAACGTCCGCCGGAGTATTTGGGGAATATTCCCTCGCCGGGAGAAAAAAGGCCGTTTTGGAAAAAGGGCAGCCGCCACTGTCCGCCGTGAGCGTGTCCCGAAAGGATAAGGTCGAATTTGCCGAAAGAACGGTAATAGTCTATGTCCTCCGGAAAATGGCACAGGAGAACGGCAAAGCCGGAGCGGGCGGCGTTGGGGGAGCTTACGGTGTTATCGGCGGAACTTACGGTGTTGCCGGCGGAACTTCCGGGATCATCGTGAGAATTGTCGGTGTTATCGGGGGCGGAGAGTGCTGCGGCGCATTTTTTAACGCTGTCCGCCCAGCCTATACTGTTGTCGGCGGCTCTTGCTGCGCCGCAAATGGTTATGCCGTTTACGGTGACATTCTCCCCCTCTAAAACGTGAACGCCCAAGGACTCCGCTTCTCGCTTGAAGTCCGCCCATTTCGGGGTGCGGAACTCGTGGTTGCCCGCAACGTAAAAGCAGGGGTAACGTCCGCCGATGTCCGACAGGAGGGCGGTAACGTTGTCTTTGGGGAGAATGTCGTCGTAAATGTCCCCCGTAAGGACGATAATGTCCGGGGCGGCGGCGTCAATGGCGTTAATGAGGGTCTGCATATTTTTGCCGTAACTTTCCGAATGAAGGTCGGATATTTGCACTATGCGAACGCCTTCTGCTAAACCATCGGCGTTGACGGTATAGTAAACGGTTTTCAGGGGAAAGCCGGCAGCTCCCAGCACCGCAAAGACTGCGGCAGCGGCGGCGATGAGCTTTAAGAGAGTGTAACGGTTTTTCTTTTTGGCGGAAGTGTTCATGGTGATCAGTCCTTATCTTTCGGCAGACGGCGGCAAGTGTTATTACAGTAAAATCCTGTAAAATTTCTTAATGATGCAGGATATTATTTGGGATTGAGGTTGGCGGAAATTAAATGTGCATAGTGAAAAATGCACAATTATTTCGGGGGATTTTGTGCAATAGAGAGAAATTGCAGAAAAGTGAAATAAATTTGCGAAACGCTATTGACAAGTGAAGGGAATTTATGTTATAATAATATTAAAGAAAAATGCGTTCCCTTTTGCAGGAAATAACCGCAGCGGGAACACATCAATAACAGCGTTACATACTTTTTCTTATCAGCTCGTTATCCATAAGAGCGTTCTCAAGCATACGGCTTAAAATTCCCGTATAATCTTTGCCCGGCACACTTGCCTTTCTGAACGCTTTGGGAGAAAGCTGCAAGGTTACCGTACGGTCGCTGTCTTCTATGTCGGACATTGCCAAACGTGCGGAAATAATTCTTATGATATTGCCTCTTGCAGCATATACAACCGTATATGTACCATTAACCTCACCGATTGTAATATATTAGTCCTCGTATTGAGAATGCGGTTTATCATATTTTTCAATACGGTAATAGTCATTAAAGACCGGCATTGCGGTTTTAAAATCAATATGACGCTTTGCGATATTCGCCTGTTCTTTATTATTGTCCCATTCAAATTGATTTCTCATTTTAATTTTCCAAATCTTTTTTCAGTAAATATTATATCACATTGAAAAATATTTTGCAATAACATTTTCAAAAAAAATTTCGTACGGCTGTTTACCGAAAGTTTATAAAAAATTTACAATTAAAAATAAGGCGGAGAATAAGGGAAAACTGCATAAAATTGGCGTTATCACTAAAATTCCACTTGATATTTTTGGAAAATTTTTTTGAAAAAATATAGAAATTCAAAAAAATGTATGTTATAATAGAATATGAGAGCAATTTTTTATGTCCGGAAAGTCCGGGGCAAGAAAAATATCGCCCGAAACTGCCGGACGGGGCAAACAGAAAGGAAATGATAATATGGCTATCACGGAAAACACAAAAATTTTAAAGGAATGGATCGACGGCTCGGACAACATTGTATTTTTCGGGGGAGCGGGTGTCTCCACGGAAAGCGGCATTCCCGACTTCCGCAGCGTTGACGGACTTTACAACATGAAATACGACTATCCCCCGGATACTATCATCAGCCA
>JAMOZU010000241.1 GCA_023667745.1 Ruminococcus sp. | reverse complement strand
CAATGAGGGATTTGTATTAATGCAGTTCGCGGCATATACGATATGCTGATTTTGGAATGTCTTTGTCAAGCCGGGTGATTTGAGTGGCTTTGTGCAAATTAATATATTGTTTACAAAAATTTTATCTTGTGTATGTAGATTAGGCTGTTGCGTTGTGTTATAATTGTTAAGGATAATGCAAATAGAGTTAAATGCAAAAAAATATAGGCGTAAAGCCATTGGAAAACGGTTTTACGCCTTTGAGAAATGTTGTGAAATAAATCAGTCTCCTAAGGTTTCGGTTATAACATCTATCTCGGATTGGATTTTTTCTTTCAGCTCATCGATATTTTCATTTTCGATAAGTTTAAGAAACTCATTAAACTCTTTACGCCTTTCACGCAGACTGTGTTTAAATTCGGTTTCAGCCATTTTATTCACCGCCTTTGATAAAAGAGTAACAAAGGTGCAAAGTCCTTTAAAGAAACAGCTTTACACCTTTATTGAAATATTGCTGAATACAAATCAACCGTCCAATGTATCATTAACACGGTTCAATTCTTCACGGAGCATCTTTTTCAGCTCGTCGACTTTTTCGTTTTCGGCAAGCTCCAGAAGCCTTTCAAGCATTAACCTTTCGTTTTTCAGGTCTTTGCGTATCTGTAATTCGTTCGGCATTTCGCCCACAGCTTTTCACCGCCCTCGAATCAACGCTGATAAATCAGCTCTTGGCTTCCATTTCGTCAAGTTTTCCCATAAGCCTGTCGATTTCGGCTTTGGCGGCTTCATCGCTGTCGGCTTTCTGCAATTCAAGATATTTCAATAGCCTTGATGTCGACTACGGTTAAACAGGGGTTCGATTCCACCGCATTTCGCCGCCTTTGGAAATTTCCGGAAATTGTAAAATTTTTGTAAACTTTTCCCGGAAATTATTCAACAATGTACTGCTTGATATTCTCAAAGAACTCGGAAGCGTCCTCGGTGTGGGCTTCAAGGGCAATGGGCTTGGAAAGGTCAAGGCTGAAAATGCCCATGATGGACTTGGCGTCGACGGCGTATCTGCCCGAAAGCAGGTCGACATCGTAGTCGCACAGGGAAACCTCGGAAACAAAGTTCTTCACGTCGTTAATGGTGGAAAGCATTACGGTAGCCTTTTTCATAATAAAATCTCCTTTTCGTATGTGTTATTTTTCGGGGAGACGAAATCTCCGGGGAGACAGCATCTCCTGTTGTGAACTTGCTCTATACAAAACGGCTTTGCGGACAGGGCTTAACGCCCCGGCAAAATTATCCGTTTATAATATAATAACAGGTTTTTTCCTTTAAGTCAAGAGGGTTTGCAATTTTTTTATTTTTATTGTATAATAATTATAACCTTATTTTTGGCAGAGGGTCATATTTTATGCACCTTGCCTATTTTCGGGAGAATTTATGAAAATATACTTTATCACATTCGGCTGCAAGGTCAATATCTGCGAGACGGAGAAAATGTCCGCCGCCCTTGCCGCCTGCGGTCACGAAACGGTTACGGAGCAAAGTTCGGCGGAGATGTTTATTGTCAACTCCTGCACCGTCACCGCCGAAAGCGACAGCAAACTTATGCAGACTCTCCGCCGCATTAAAAGGGACTTTCCCGGCACGGTCACGGCGGTTACCGGGTGTTTCCCCCAGGCGTTCCCCGAAAAAGCCGCCGCAGAGGGTTTCCCGGCGGATATTATTATAGGAAATTCCAACAGGGGCAGTCTCCCCGGGCTTATAGACGATTTTTTCGCCGACCCCGTCCGCAGGAGGATTTGCCGCATAGCCCCCCATTTGCCGGGGGAAGGGTTTGAGGATACGGAGATTTCCTGCTTCGGCAGGGAAAATACCGGTGATATGAGCGGTGTGCCGACAGCCTTGTCTGTCCCCCGGCAAGGTCTCTCCGGCGGAACTGGCGGCAAACCCGATCCGAACCTGTCCCCGGCGGAAATGTCCGGAGAGGAAAATACTTCGGCTGAACCGCAAAATACAGCCGACGGCGGCAATGTCACCCGCAGTAATGCTGTTCAAAGCGAAAATACCGAGCGTAGTGCTGCCGAACGCAACGTCACCAAGCGCAATGCCGCCAACGGCAATGCCACCGAGCGAAATGCCACCGAGCGTAATGTCGCCGAGCGTAATGTCACCGAGCGTAATGTCACCAAGAACAATGCCGCCGAGCATAATGTTACCGACGGCAATACCACCGGGCGAAATGCTACCGAGCGCAACGCCAACGAGCGCAATGCCATCAAGTGCAATGCCGTCCCCGCTTCTTTCAAGCAAAAAGTTGTTGCCCCAAGCAAAGAGTATTGCACCGTTTCCCGGGACGCTGAACAGTCATCGGCTCTTGCCTCTTGTTTCTCTTCGGGCGCAAGTCCAAACTCTTGCCTCTTGCAGCATACGAGAGCTTTTCTGAAGATACAGGACGGCTGTCCCAACAGATGTGCATACTGCATAATCCCCAAAGCAAGGGGCAATGTCCGTTCCCTGCCCCTCGAAAGGGTAGGAGAGGAAGCGGAAAAAAATGCGGCTCAGGGGTACAGAGAGATAGTGCTGACGGGGATAAACCTTGCTTTTTACGGCTGTGACCTTGATAAGTCCCATAAGGTGAGCGGGGCGGGTCTGTCGGGGAAATACCGCTTGGCGGACGCCGTTGAGACGGTGTGCGGAGTAAGGGGAATAGAGCGGGTGCGGCTGGGGTCGCTGGAGCCGGAGCGGCTGACGGAAGAGGATATTGCGAGACTTGCAAGTCTGCCGAAGGTGTGTCCCTGCTTTCATCTATCGCTGCAAAGCGGCTGTGACGGGACTCTCAAGGCTATGAACAGGCGGTATACCACGGAGCTTTACGGCGAGCTTGCCGAAAAATTGCGCCGCGCCTTTCCCGATTGCGGGATAACCACGGATATTATGGTGGGCTTTCCCGGAGAAACGGAGGAGGATCACAGGGAGTCGCTGGAGTTTGCAAAGCGGATAGGGTTTTCCGATGTTCACGTTTTCCCCTATTCGCCCAGAGAGGGTACTGCGGCGGCGGAAATGGCGCAGGTTCCCGCCGAGGTGAAAAAGCGCAGGGCAAGAGAATTTGCCGAGCTCGGGGAAACGTCCTCACGAAAGTTCCGTGAAAGCCTTGTGGGGAAAAGGTTTCCCGTGCTTTTCGAGAGGGAAAAAAGCGACGGAGTTCACCATGGATATACGCCAAATTATGTCCATGTAAAAATTTTTACAAAAAGTTCAGAAAAAAGTTTGCGTAATTCGATTTTTTATGTTACAATAGATAAGGTGGGGGAAAATTTTTGTTGGGGTCATATTGATGACGAAAATCAAAATCCGTAAAAGTTAAGACGCAAAAAATCAACATATAAAAACGGCTATGTCGGGCGTTTTTTCTCCCGCTGTAGGCGGGAGAAAAACCTTGTAAAAAGGAGAGTATATACTTATGTCAGTTTATCGAATCTATGTGGAAAAAAAGCCGGAATTTGCCACTGCCGCCAAGGCACTGCTGGGCGATATTAAAACAGCCCTGCGCTTGGGCGGGCTTACCTCGCTGCGGATAATAAACCGCTATGACGCAGAAAATATCACGGAGGAAAATTTTGAATACGCCGTGCCGAGAGTGTTCTCCGAGCCCGCTGCGGACGTTGTTACCCGTGACACGCCTCAGATAAGCGGCTGTCAGCGGATATTCGCTGTTGAGTATCTGCCCGGTCAGTTCGACCAGAGGGCGGATTCCTGCGAGCAGTGCATTCAGATACTTGTGGGCGGCGAGCGGTGCAGGGTGAAAAATGCAAGGATATACATTACGGACGGCGTTATCACCGACGAAGAGTTCGCCGCACTGAAAAAATATATCATAAACCCGGTGGAAAGCCGTGAAGCGTCTCTTGCCAAGGTGAAGACTCTGGCGGTAAAGTACGATATTCCCACGGAGGTAAAGACCCTCGAAGGCTTTACGGATATGGACGAGGGCGGGCTTGAAAAGTTTGTGAGCGAATACGGACTTGCCATGGATCTTGACGATCTGAAATTCTGCCGCGATTATTTTAAGAACGAGGAAAAACGGGATCCCACCATTACCGAAATACGAATGATAGACACCTACTGGTCGGATCACTGCCGCCATACCACCTTCTCCACAATTATCGACAGCGCAGAGATAAACGCCGACTATATCCGCAAGACTTACGAGGATTATCTCAATGTCCGCAGGGAGCTTGGGCGGGAGGACAAGCCCGTTACTCTTATGGATATGGCGACAATCGCCGCAAGGAAGCTAAAAGCCGACGGCAAGCTTCCCGACCTTGACGAATCCGAGGAGATCAACGCCTGCTCCGTGAAGATAAAG
>JAMOZU010000240.1 GCA_023667745.1 Ruminococcus sp. | reverse complement strand
CAAAGGGCTTTTCATCGACCACGGCATGGGAGTTGTCATCGGCGAGACCACCGAAATAGGCGACAACTGCCTTATCTATCAGGGAGTGACCTTGGGCGGCACGGGAAAGGACAGGGGAAAACGTCACCCGACTTTGGGCAATAACGTTATGGTGGGTGCGGGAGCAAGAGTGTTAGGTCCTTTTAAAGTGGGGGACAACTCCAAAATAGCCGCCAACGCCGTTGTCCTCGAATCCGTTCCTCCAAATTCCACCGCCGTGGGAGTTCCCGCAAGGATAGTCAGACAGAACGGCAGGAAAATATCCGAGCTGGATCAGGTACATATTCCCGACCCTATCTCGCAGGAGCTTTGCGTTGACCGAATGAAGATAGAACGCCTTGAAAAGCGTATCGCAAAATTGGAAAGCGAGCAGAAAGAAAATGAAAAAAAGTAAACTTCACATTAACGGAAAGTTCACAAAAATCGGGCTTATCCTTTTTGCGGCGGGCTTTGTGATAATGGCGGCAACTATGTTTGTCAACAGCAAAACTTCCGATACTTTAGAATACTGCGGAGAGGTCACGGCTAAAGTAACTTTCCTTGAAGACCGTGTTCACACCGAGCGAATCCGTTACCGTCTTTCTCCCAACAGAACACGTTCGGATACGGGGCGGACTACCCATGACTATATTGTTTCCTTTGAAGTCAGGGAGGGGGACATGACCTATAACGTTACCCAACAGATAGCCCATGATGTTTATGGCGAGTATCTTGCCTTTGAAGAAGATTCCCCCATTTCATTCAGACTCTACCGCAATTCCGACTGCAGAGAGTATCTTTCTTTGAAAGAGGGGAGTGCGGCACAGGAGGAATACGATAAATCCGGAGCGATTGCGGATATTACCGTGTATTTTCTGGCAGGAGGTATGATACTGGCATTTGGCGGGCTTATGCTTTGTATGGCAGAGCCGAAAGATAAGAAAAAATAAAGGGCAGCACCGATTTAAGCTTTTCCCGCCTGTGGCGGGGAAAAACGACCATATCAACTAAAAAGGAGAATTTAAAATGCAGCTTTACAATTCACTGACCCATAAAAAGGAAGATTTTATCCCAAGAGAACAAGGCAGGGTAAGTATGTACACCTGCGGACCTACCGTTTACCATTACGCCCATATCGGCAACCTGCGCAGCTATATTATGGAGGACGTTCTGGAAAAATATATACGCTTTTCGGGGCTTGAGGTAAAGCGTGTGATGAACATAACCGACGTGGGTCATCTTTCAAGCGACGGCGACACCGGGGACGACAAAATGCTCAAAGGCGCAAAGCGGGAGCATAAGACGGTCATGGAGATAGCCGATTTTTACACCAAGGCTTTTTTCGAGGACTGCGCCGCCCTTAACATAAAAACTCCCGATACCGTCACCCCCGCCACTTCCTGTATCTCCGAATTTATACGGGTCATCTCCGCTCTTATCGAAAAGGGCTATGCCTACGAAGCGGGAGGGAACGTCTACTTCGATACCTCAAAACTTGACGAATACTATGTTTTCGGGGACTTCTCCGAGGACGACCTTGAAGTGGCTGTCCGTGAGGGAGTGGACGCCGACGATAACAAGCGCAGCAAGACCGACTTTGTCCTCTGGTTCACCAAATCCAAATTCGAGGATCAGGAACTTAAATGGGAAAGCCCCTGGGGCTTGGGCTATCCCGGATGGCATATCGAATGTTCCTGCATAAGCATGATGCACCTGGGCGAGTATCTCGATCTTCACTGCGGCGGCATTGACAATGCCTTTCCCCATCACACCAACGAGATTGCCCAAAGTGAGGCGTATCTTGGGCATAAATGGTGCAATTACTGGTTTCACGTTCATCACCTGAACACCGACAAGGGCAAAATGAGCAAGTCCAAGGGGGAGTTCCTGACAGTCTCTCTACTTAAAAGCAAAGGTTACGACCCGCTCGCTTACCGCTTTTTCTGTCTCCAGTCCCATTACAGGAAGTCCCTTGTGTTCTCCTATGAAAATCTTGATAACGCCGTTCGGGCATACGAAAAGCTCATAGCCTCGGCAGCCGCATTGAAAGATTCGGGGAACTTTGACGAAAACGCCTATAATTCCCTTATGGGAAATTTCACCGCCGCCCTTGACAACGACCTTAACACATCTCTTGCGGTAACAGCCCTCTATGACGTGCTGAAAGCCGATACAACGGATTCTGTGAAACTTAAACTCATCGGCGAATTTGACAAGGTGCTGGGACTTGATATTTTAGCCCACGCCGAGGCACTCAACAGGAAAAACGCCGAAGCGGCGGCGGACATTCCCCCGGAAATAACCGCCCTTGCCCAGCAGCGCAAGGAAGCCCGCAAAAATAAGGACTTTGCTCTTGCGGACAGCCTGCGGGACAGGATAAGCGAGCTGGGCTACATTATCGAGGAGACCCGACAGGGTACTAAAATAACAAGAAAGTAAGGGACGGTATGAAAAGGAAAACCATTCGTGTAAGCGTTCGTTCGGTGACCGTCTTCCTTTTTCTGCTGATAATCGCCGTTACGGGGTTTATGTTCATCAGAGCCTACGGCGTAATGCAGGAGGGGCAGCCCGAACCGCTGACGGACTATGAAAATATCGAGCTTATACAGCTGTCTTCCCTTGAAAACAGGCGGCAGGCGGTCATTTCCACCACCGCAGGGGACATTACCGTCGCCCTCTTTGAAGAGGAGACACCCAACGCCGTAAGCATTTTCACCGACTCCGCCCAAAAGGGCTTGTATGACGGACTTACCGCCGGGCTTTACGAGCAGCACACCGTATTCACTCTCGACCCGCCCCCACGGGAAAGCGTTTACACCATCGAGCTGCACAAGAACCTCTGGCCCTTTAAAGGCGCACTGTGCATGAACACCGAAGGGGATATTATCTTTATAAACACCGTTCCTTTTACCGACGAGGACAGGGAGTATCTTTCCTCGGAAGAGGGGGAGCTTGCCGAGGTGCGGGCGGTGTTTCTGGAGCAGGGAGGCGTTCCCAACTATTCCGGTCAGTATGCGGTGTTCGGGCAGATAACGGAAGGACTGGACGTAATGGAAATGATAGCAAATGCCGATAATGCCGCCGTTATAACGGTTACAAGCGTGACCGTTACGCAGCGGGGGGAAGAGTAGATAAACATTTAATTCTATATAATAAAGCCTGTGAGCCGTCATGTTTATCATTTAAGCATGGCGGTTTTTTTAGAGTTATAAATAAAATCAATGACCCGCTATAAAATCAAAGTATACCTTAAATTTACAATAAGCTATTGACTTTTTCTATTATAGGTGATATAATTATCCTATAAAACAAATAGGAATAATAGGTTAAACATAAAACCTGCCTTAAAAAGGAGAGAAAGTAAAATGGCAAACTACAAAAACATCGAATCCGCTTTTATTCACGGCGGCATTTACGGGGACGAGCATACGGGGGCTGTCAGCGTTCCCATTTATCAGACGTCCACCTATGAACAGCCGGAACTGGGAAAAAACAAAGGCTGGGAATATTCACGGACGGGAAACCCCACAAGAGCGGCACTGGAGGCTCTCACAGCCGAGCTTGAAGGCGGCAACTACGGCTTTGCCTTTGCTTCGGGCATGGCGGCTGTAACAGCCGTTCTCAGCCTTTTCGAAAGCGGCGACAAGGTGATAATTTCAAGCAACGTTTACGGCGGGACGTTCAGAGTGCTGGATAAGGTATTCTCAAACTTCGGCATAACCTATTCCATTGAAGATACCGCCGATTTGGAGGAGCTTGAAAAGAAGATAACCCCCGATGTAAAGGCAATTCTTGCGGAAAGTCCCGCAAACCCGCTGCTTACGGTCACAGACCTGGCGGGCGTTTCGGAAATAACCAAAAAGCACGGCTTGCTTTTCATCGTCGACAACACCTTTATGACCCCTTATCTCCAGCGTCCTCTGGAACTGGGAGCGGATATTGTCGTTCACAGTGCAACCAAATATCTCGGCGGACACAGCGACCTTGTGGCGGGGCTTGTGGTTGTAAAGGACAAAGAACTTGCGGACAGGATAGGATTTATACAAAATTCCACCGGGGGAGTGCTTGCGCCCTTTGATTCATTCCTGCTTATCAGAGGAATAAAAACCCTTGGCGTCCGTCTTGACAGGCACACGGAAAACGCCGGAAAGATAGCCGCATACCTTAGCGGACACAAGGCTGTGAAAAAGGTTTACTATCCGGGACTGACCGATTTTCCGGGATATGAGGTGAACCGCAGGCAGGCTAAAAACGGCGGAGCTATGATCTCCTTTGAACTGCACGAAAATTATGACATTGCCCGTTTTTTTAAGTCCCTCCGGCTTATCGCCCT
>JAMOZU010000023.1 GCA_023667745.1 Ruminococcus sp. | reverse complement strand
AAACCATATATGCAAGTTTTTGCGGCGGCTTCATCTCCATAATTCTAACGGGGATCAGTATTAAATGTTTCCTTAAATAATCAAACCGTACCCTTTGAATCGGGAATTTGAAGTATGAAAGGATCGATAAATATGACCGCTTATCTGGACAATGCCGCTACAACAAAGCCCTGCGAGGAGGCTGTGGAAGCCTGTACAAAAGCCATGACGGAGAATTTCGGCAATCCCTCCTCTCTGCACAGAATGGGAGTAAATGCGGAAATAGCCATTGAAGAAGCGAGAAAGGCTGCTGCTGCTGCACTTGTCTGTCAGCCGGAGCGGATATTCTTTACAAGCGGGGCTACCGAGTCCAACAACACGCTTATTACGGGAGCTGCGGAAAATTACGGAAAAAGGCGGAAGAAGATAGTTATCTCGGCTATTGAGCATCCGTCGGTGGACGAGGCGGTGAAAAGCCTTGAAAAGCAGGGGTTTCAGGCGGTGCGGGTAAAGCCCTGCAAAACGGGAGAAATAGACCCGGACGAGTTTCTGGCGGCGGTGGATTACGATACGTTTTTAGTCTCCTGCATGATGGTGAACAATGAAACGGGAGCTGTAAATCCCATAAAGAAAATGTTTGCGGCGGTAAAGAAAAAAAATCCCGAATGCCTTACCCACTGCGACGCTGTTCAGGGATTTCTGAAAATGCCCTTAAAAACAGCCGATCTGTGCGCCGACCTTATTACGGTAAGCGGTCACAAGGTGCATGCTCCCAAAGGTGTGGGGGCTATGTACATTGCGAAGGGGATACGCATTGCGCCGAGAAATCTGGGCGGCGGGCAGGAAAAGGGGCTGCGTTCGGGGACGGAGGCTGTGCCTGCCATATGCGGGTTCGGAGCGGCGGTAAGGGCGCAGCTGCCCCACATCTCCGTGGCGCACTCCAATGCGGAGGAACTTAACGGCAGGCTCAGGCGCAAGCTGTCGGTCCTTGATTATATCACGATAAATTCCAATGCGGAGGAGCAGTCCCCTTTTATCCTCAACTTTTCCGTCAGCGGCATTCGCTCGGAGATAATGCTCCATTTTCTGGAAGAGCGGGAGATATATGTTTCCAGCGGGTCGGCATGCTCAAAGGGGGCGAAAAGCAGTGTGCTTGCGGCTATGGGGTTAAGCGAAAAGATAACGGACACGTCCCTGCGGGTGTCCTTTTCGGGAATGTCCTCCTGCGGCGAGATAGAGAGACTGGTAACGGCTTTGCAGGCGGGGTATATGACCCTTGCCAAGAAAAATTAAGGAGAAAATAAAAATGGCGGTTTTTTTGGTTGATTTTGAGAATGTGCATTCTACGGGTCTTCTTGGCGTTGACCAGCTGACCGAGAAAGATTCGGTGTATATCTTTTACAGCGTCAACAGCAATTCCATGTCCTTTGAGGCATATAAAATGCTTAACGAGTCAAAAGCTAAGATAACGGTCTTATCCGCATCCTGCGGAATAAAGAATGCCCTTGATTTTCAGCTGTCGAGTTTTGTGGGGTATATTGCGGGAACATCGGATGACAAGGATATTTACATTATAAGCGCAGACAAGGGCTATGCATGCGTTCAGATATTCTGGGACAGGACTATGAAGAGAAACGACCTGCGTATCAGATTCGCCGTTAATATCAGGCGGTGTCTGCAAGCGGAAACTGCGGCAGTTCAGCCGGGTCAGGGAGTTAAGATAAACTATCAGACCGCTGCGGCATTTTTAAAGCAGCCCGTTTACGGAACGCCGGTTGTGAAAACTGCGGCAGCCGACGGAAACGGCGAAGCCGCATCTCCCCTGCCTGCTCCCGCTCTCCCGCCTGCCGAAACAGATACGGCGAACGAAAATGCACACGAAGGTGAGGCCGAGGTAGCAGCTGTAAATGAGACGGAGGAAATATCCGAAGGTGAAAAGGCGGTCACAACGGAGATAACGCCCATAAATGAAGCGGAGGTAACGGAAAAGCTCGAAGCCGACAGGATAGAACGGGATAATGAAAATGCAGAAGAGCCTTCTGTCTCGTCACAGCCTGACGAAACGGAAGAAAGCGAGTCGGAAAATGAAAGCACCGATTATGCAGGGCTTATTGCGGCGGGAATAGACGAACAGTATGCCGCTAACATTTACAGTCTCATAGAGCAGGTACAGAACAAAAAGCAGCTGTATGTAAAGCTGATAAGCACTTACGGAATGAAGGGCGGTATCGAGCTTTACAAGGCTGCCCGCTCGGAATACGACAATATAAAAAAAACATTGAGTGAACAGTCCGACCCGGTACGAGATTTTCACGACCAGATGACTGTGCTGCTCGGCAAAGCCAAAATTACAAATGTCAGCATAGATGAAATGTGCATAATCATTGCCTGCTCAAGCGACAGGCAGCAGTTTCATACAAAACTTATGCAAAGCGTGGGTGCGGATAAATGCCGCACGCTGTATAAGCCCATCAGCTCCGAATTTGACTCTTTGAAAGCTCTTGTTTTCGCTTACACGGATATGACCGAACCATGCGCAAATCATCTTAGCGATCTATGCAAAAAATCGGGACTGCAGAATGCAGACGTTGATGAGATATGCAGGCAGATAGCCGACTCAAAGGACAAGCAGCAGTTCTACACAAGAATGACCAGCTTTTACGGTCAGAGCACGGGACTTAAATTGTACAAGGCGGTGCGCACGGAATATGACAGTCTCAAATATCTGTTGGCTGCGGACCGAAGGGGATAAAACGAAAGGAATGTTAGAATAAATTGAAGGAAATAATATTGCTCAAAGAGGGGGAAATTGCCCTGAAGGGCTTAAACAGGCGCAGGTTTGAAGATATGTTCATACGCAATCTGCGGCACAGGCTGAACGGACTGGGAGATTTCGAGTATTCCCGTTCCCAGTCGATGGTGTACTGTCAGCCGTTGAATGATGAGACAGATATGAATGAGGCTGTCGACAGGGCGTCAAAGGTGTTCGGGGCGGCGGCTGTATGCAGGGCGGGGGTGTGCGAAAAGGATTTTGAGGAGATATGCAGGTTTGCGGCGGAGTACTGCGGGGAAGAACTGACGGAGGCGAGGACATTCAAGGTGACTGCAAAGAGGTCGGACAAAAGCTTTCCGCTGTCCTCTCCGGAGATATGTGCGGAGCTTGGGGGGCGGCTCACGGATAAGTTCCCAAACCTCTCGGTGGACGTGAAGAATCCCGATGTTACGGTGAATGTGGAAGTGCGGGACAAGAATGCTTATATCCACACGGGAAACCGCCCGGCGGCGGGAGGCATTCCAGTGGGAATGTCCGGAAAAGCTATGCTGCTCCTTTCGGGAGGGATAGACAGCCCTGTGGCGGGATATATGCTCGCCAAAAGAGGGGTTGATATTTCCGCAATTCACTATGTATCTCCCCCTTATACCTCGGACAGGGCGAGAATGAAGGTAGAGCGGCTTTGTGAGCGGCTTACGCCATGGTGCGGCGATATTCCCTTTTACTGCGTTCCCTTTACGGAAATTCAGGAAGCACTGCGGGACAACTGCCCGGAGGAGCTTTTTACCATACTGATGAGGAGAATAATGCTGGAGATAGCCCAAAGGATTTCCGCCGAGAACAGCATTACCGCTCTTGTTACCGGGGAAAGCCTGGGGCAGGTGGCAAGCCAGACCATGGGGGCGGTGGTATGCACGGACGATGTGTGCAGAATGCCCGTGTTCCGCCCGGTAATCGGAATGGACAAGGCGGAGATAGTGGAAATTGCCAGAAAGATAGACACTTTTGACATTTCCATCGAACCTTACGAGGACTGCTGCACGGTGTTCACACCCAAGCACCCGAAAACAAACCCCTCTCTTGAACAGGTCAGGGCGGCGCAGAATTCCTTTGATTTCGAACCGCTTATACAAAAAGCTGTCGGCGGGACGGAACGGAGGATATTCAAGCATGATTAGAGAAGTGCCGATTTAAGGTATTTTTCCCGCCTGCCTCACGGAGAATACTGCCCGACAAAAGGTTTGTAACAAGTACTTCTTTTAAAAAGCTATTTAATCGGTACTTCCTCGGGCTGTGAATACAGCGGGCGTTATGTGCTTTTTTGGAATAATTGTGTTGTATAGTGCAAATTAACAAATGAAAAATTTTGGTTAAATTTTTGTAAAATTTTTACTGCTAAGAAATTTTTTCGAGGAAAAATAAGGTAAATTATGACATAGAATGTCATGTAAAAAGTCCCCATGCGTACTGTAAAACCCTCGGAACGTCCGGAAAAATTTCCTAATTATCCCGAAAAAAGTTAAAATTGTGTTGTAATTCCGAAAAGTGTACGGTAAATGTAAAAATAAAGGGGCTTGTTTTGAACAATATCACAAAATTTTCGATGTTTGCTTGACAAATGCTACAAAAAAGTGTATGATAAATATATATAGACTTTAAGATAATGATGCCGCTTTTTGGGCAGATACCTCGGAAGAGGCGGCAGATCCCCCGAAAAGATAAAAACAAGGGGACGGAGATAATAAATATGGCAATGTCTAAAGGGGCAATGAAAGCCTACAAAAAGGCTGTCAAAGCCAAAAAAAAAGCTAAGAGAGGGCATTGGCTGCTGATACAGAAGGGAGACAGCTTTAAGGAGATATGTTCCAAGCTGTTCACCCAGTTGGCGGTGCTGGTGCTTATAGGCTGCGGCGTGATACTGGGGCATGAGCTTGCCCAATCCTTAAGTGCCCAGTCTCTCAGTGGGAAGCTGAAAAATCTGTATGATTCGGTGGTGACGGCGGTCACGGAGGGTGAGATGCTGCCCGGTGCGGCGGAGCTTATCAACATAAACCCCGACACCTGCGGATATATCCGCATTGAGGGGACGGAAGTGGACTTTCCCGTGGTACAGTCGGGCAACAACGATGATTATCTGAAAACCGCCTTTGACGGCTCGTCCAACAAGGCGGGGACGGTGTTTCTCGATTACAGGGCGGTGCTGGGTCCCAAGTCCCGGTCGGACGTGCTTACCCTTTACGGTCACAATCAGCGGGACAGGACAATGTTCGGCAGTCTTAAGGACTACAAAAACAATGTTGACCACTACAAAAATCACCCCACGATCACCTTCTGCTCCAATTATCAATGCGATGTTTACAAAATATTCGCATATTTCGTAACGGAGGTAGAGCCGAGCCAGACGGCTGACGGGTATGTTTTCGATTATCACAATTACATAGACCTTTCGGACAGAGATGTTTACGACAGGTTTATTTCCAATATAAACGAACGCTCACAGATAGTTACTGCGGTAGACGTGGAATACGGAGACAAGTTCCTTACCCTGTCCACATGCAGCAATGAATTTGAACCGTCGAGATTTGTAATATTTGCAAGGCAGACAAGAAAAGGCGAAGATGAAACGGTGGACGTTTCGTCGGCTTATCTTAACCCGTATGCAAAAGAACCCGACTGGAGCGTAATTTATTAAGGAAACACTTATTAAATTGTTTTTTAAATTTGTATTTGTTACAATCCTTTCCCGTAGGCGGCTTTTCCCCGTCTGCGGCGGGGAAAAGCCTTAAATCAGCATTTAACGGAACTGCGTTTGTGTCCGGCTTTGAGAGGCAGGAAGTTTTAGGCGGGAGGCTGTTAAGTTATCGGCAATTCGTTTAGGTTTATTAAGGCAATTTATTTTACATGAGGATGTCCAATATGAAAAACTATAAAAAAGCAACGGCGTTTATTTCGGCTGTTATTATATCGGCGGCGGTATGCGGCTGCGGGAACGGCGGCAATGAGCCTCCTTTGGAAAGCCTTACGGAGCCTGTGGTGATAACAAGAGCGGAGACGACCCCGTCGGATACTACCGCTGCAGAGACTGCGACCACCACCCCTGCTCCCGAACCTTTGGTGATACGGGATGAAATAAAGGAATATATCGACCGCAACCCTCACACGGCGGGGTGGATAACCGTTGACGGCACGTCCATAGACAATGTTGTGGTACAGTGCGAGGACAACGACCTTTATCTTGAGACCGCCTTTGACGGGGGATATTCCCAGGGAGGGACGATATTTGCGGATTTTAGAGGCGTTGTCAACGACTACGACTTCAACCAGTGCGACAACATTATCCTTTACGGTCACAATCAAGCCAACGGGACAATGTTCGGAACGCTCAACAGATACAAGGTAACAAAACAGAACACAAGCAGGTTTGATTTTTACAAGGAACACCCCACGTTTACATTCTCCAATCTTTATGAAGAGTATACATACAAAATAATAGCCCTTTTTGTATGCGAGGTCGAGCCTTATCAGACAAGGGACGGCGTGATTTTCGATTATCAGAATTACGTTATCTTCGGCAGCAGGGAAAAGACCTTTGACGAATACATGGAAAACATCAACGAACGCACGGAGATAATCACGGGCGTTGACGTTCGGGAGGACGACAAGTTTATGACCCTTTCCACATGCAGCAACGAGTTTGAGCCGTCGAGATTCATAGTTGTGGGACGTCGGGTGAGAGACGGCGAAAGCCCCGATGTTGACACTTCAAAAGCGGAGCTTAATCCGGACGTTAAAGAGCCGGACTGGAGCTACATTTACGGCAACGGCTGATACAAAAAAACGCTCCGTCAGAGCCGTGTATCAGTATGAAAGAAAATTACCGGCAAAGGAATTTATATATATATGTCAGATGAAAGCAAAGCAACGGGGAGCGTTCCCGGCAGCGGCGATGGTTATTTTGAAAAGCTCATTGAAGATTTCGACCTTAACTCTCCCGTCCGTGAGGAAGCTCCGAAACCCGGCTTAAAGGATTTTTCCAGGTTTTTCAATGACGCTGCGGCTTTCGGCGGCGGCTTTGAAAGCACCATCGATAAAGAGGCGGGAAAGCAGCTTACCGCCGAGATACCCCTTAACGAGGGAGCTACCCTTGATTTTTCGGGCGGCATGCGGAAGGCGGAGGAAATACGGGGCGGCGAAATAATCACCACCCCCGTTACCGACGAGGACGGCATGATAGTTATATATGACGAGGAAGCGGGTATCGACGCTACCTCTGTTGCCGAGTCAGCAGAAAGATTTACGGCTGACAGTTCTCTCTCGGAAGAGGAGACCGCTCCCGCTCATATGAACGAGGCTGCTCATACGGACGAGCCGAAGGGATATGACGAAAGCGAGGAAGGTATGGAGGATATGGAGGAAAACGGCGGAACTGCCGAAACCGATTACTCTGCGGACAGCAATATGGAAGAGGACTCCCCTGCTCATATGATGGAAAAGCCTGCGGAGGGAAAAAAGAAACGTCCCTTTATTGCGGGGCTGCTCCCCTGGGCGGGAGACGGCGTGGGAGAGATAATCAGGAAGATTGTTTTCCTTGTATCAGCCTGTGTGTTCGCAGGGGCGGGGATAATGCTCATAGGCACTCTTTCGGATTCGGAAGAGGCAATAGAAGAGCAGCAGAGTCTCCAATCCATGATAACCACCACCGCCGCCACAAGCATAAACGAAATAGGCGAGACGGTAACAGTGCCGCCTACTCCGGAGGAGCGGATAACCCACGCTTCGAGCCTTATGGACAGTTTCGTGGAAGTTTCCGGAAATGTAAAGGGCATTCTGGAGATACCCGGACTGGATATAAATTACCCGGTAGTTCAGGGCACGGATAACGACTATTATCTTACCCACACTTACGACGACCGCAAAAACAGGGCGGGAGCTATATTTATGGACTACAGGTGCACTCACACGGCAGAATACACTTCTCCCAACTTGGTGCTGTACGGTCACAATCAGAACGACGGCACTATGTTCGGGAAGCTCAAATATTACAAGAACAACGTGAACTTCTACAAGAACAGCCCCATGATATATTTCAACACGGAATTTGAGGCGGGAGATTATGTTATCTTCGGCTACTTCATTTCCAATGTTCATGAATATCAAGATTCGTCGGGGGAAGTTTTCCATTATCACGATTATATCGAGACTCTCAACAATGAGTCTACCTTTAACTGGTATATGGGCAAGGTCAAGGAGAGAAATCAGATAATATCCCCTGTGGACGTGGTTTACGGAGACAGGCTGCTGGTGCTTTCCACTTGCAGCAGCGAGTACAGCGACTCAAGATTTGTGGTAATGGCAAGGAAACTGCGGGAAAACGAAAGCTACAGCAGCTTCAATTTCAAGGCGGCGACCCTTAACCCTTACGCAAAGCAGATAGACTGGGCTGCGATACTTTCCTCCAACTCAGTTCCCGCCGCTGTTATCAATCCTGCGATGGTTTCTGCGGTGGATGGCGTTCCGAACGCCGCAGAGGGCATACTTGCGTCGGCTTATCAGATGTATGAAAGCAACATGGGGGCGGCGGAGGAAATTTCCGATGTCAACACGGATATTCAGGTAATAGATGAAGAGGCTGTGCCGGACGATATTCCCATATCCGAGGAGACACAGGCTGTCACGGAGTCCGTAACATACCTTTCGGAGACAGAACAAATGCCTCCTCCGGAAGAGAGTATAAGCGAGACCGAGGGCGATACCGCATCGGCGGATATTTCCGACACGTCAGCCGCTGTAAGCTAAGCATAGGTAAAGCGGCGGAGATCGTTTTACATAAACATATAAATTCGGGGTCAATTTGAAAAACGAGGTTTGAATTTCTATGTCAAAAAACGATGAAGGGCATGGCAGCCGCTATGCAAGCTCCCATGCGCTCCCCAAAAAGTCTTTTGCAAAAAAGGTTTTCCCCTCCAAGGAAGATACCAAAAAGGAACGGGACAATAAGCTCATCACTCTCGGTGCATCGGCTGTGCTGGCTGTCTGTATCGTGATACTGGGCGTTCAGCTTTACCAGTATGTTGAGGCTAAGGTGATAAACAAAAAGCTCGACGAGCTAACCAATCAGTCTGCGCCGTCTATTGTGGTCATTCCCCGTGCGGAGGAGACCGAGGCGAATGCGGGTGAGGAATCCCCTGCCGAACCTGCGGTGACAGAACCTGTGAGAATCCCCCTTGTTCTTACTCCCGCCGCCATAGACCTGCTGGCGGAAAATCCCGATACGGTGGGAAGCGTAAAGATACCCAACTGCATAAACGAGGTAGTGGTAAAGGGGACGGATAACGAATATTATCTCGACCATAATTTCTACGGCAAAAAAAGGCAGTCGGGCACTTGCTTTGCGGATTACCGCAGCAACCTCGATCCTTACGAGCGTTCGGACAATATTATCCTTTACGCCCACAACAACAAGGACGGGTCAATGTTCGGAAATATGGACTATTACCGCTGGAATCCCGCTTACTGGCAGGAGAACCCGTTCATCTACTTCAACACCAACTACACGGAAGAGATATATGTTATAGTTTCCTCTTTCGTTACCAACACATTGCCCGAACATGACAACGGTAATGTTTTCGATTATCAGAATTATATCGACTTTAACGACAGTTTCCCCTATGACCTGTTTATCGGCGAGATAACCAAAAGAAGCCAGATAATCACGGGAATAGACTGCACGGAAGACGACGATTATCTTACCCTTTCCACCTGCTCCACGGAGTTTGACGAGTCCCGCCATATCCTTGTGGCAAGGAAGCTGCGGGAGAATGAGACCACCGAATCCTTTGACCTTGACAATTTCTCAAAAAATCCCAATCCCAAATGGCCCGCTATATACTATAAATACAACGGCGGGTCTTATATTGAGGAATAAACAGAAAGAACAAAAAAGAGAAAAAGAAAACGAGAAAGGACAAAAGCATTATGAAGATCAGACCTGTACTCAACAGCATAGCCGCCTTGTCGGCTATCGGAGTTTTCTACACGTTCGCATTCTGCATGGTGGACGATGTGGAAGATGAGGAGATTTCCAAGGAATACTATTACAACACGGACACCGGGAAGCCGGAGGAAACGGATATGCCCCTGATGTCCGAGGACATAGGCATAGGCACTTTGGGTATAAACAGGACATCTGCGGGGAATATCTGCAGAAGTCCCGAACAGGCGGACAGTCCCGGACAGGAAGACGTTGCGGACGTAAGCAGCAAGCTGGACAATGAGCCGGGCTATGAGGCGCAGCCGGAGGAAAAGGATGCGGATGACGGCGTGGTCATCACTCCCCTGACCACCGAGCAGACGGACAGAGGCAGCGAGGCTACCGTTACATATGTCCCTGCGGAGGCTGTCAATGAGGAAAACACCGCCGCCAGCGTTGAGACCGCTCCTGCGGCTTACACGGCAGAGCCAGATGAAGCGGATTACGAAAGCATTCCCGAGGATATTCGGGACGACGGCATTATCATCTCCGAAAACCGCATGGATTCCACGGCGGCGTATATAAACGCTCTTACGAATTTCCCCTCCAATAAAGAGGATAACGACGATGTTCCCCTTGACGTTACGGACACGGAAACAATGGTGACCTTCCCCGACACGCAGACTCTCCCGCAGGCGGATATTATACAGTGGAGCGACCCTGCCGTAACAACGGGACTGGTTTACTCGGAGGGTACATATTTCGAGACTTCCTTTACAACCGCCCCGGAACTGCCCGCAAACGCGGAGGAAAGCGTAAAATCCCTTATCACATACGATCCCGTAACGGGAGCCGAAATATTTACGGCAAAATTCGACGGTCAGAAGCAGCAGGTGGACGCATACAAGCTGGTATGTATGATACTTTCCACGGAAATGTCCCCCTCATTCAGCCAAGAGGCACTCAAAGCACAGGCGGTGGCGGCGTATTCCTATGTGAAGTATCACAATATAAACGGACTTGTACCGAGTGTTCTTGTAAAGCATGATATTCCCGAGGAAATGTCGGCGGCAGTGTCTGCGGTATGGGGCAAATGCTGCTACTATGACGGAGCTGTGGCGCAGACGGTCTACACCGCTTCCACCGCTGGTTCGACCGCTAAAGCTGTAAATGTATGGGGCGGCAAGGACGTTCCCTATCTCCAGAGCATACCCACTTCCTTTGACGTTACCGACGACCCCAACTACGGCGTTACCGCCACATATTCCGAAAGCTACATCAGGCAGGCTTTGGAAAGCTACTTCGGGATAACCCTGTCGGATTCCCCGGAAAACTGGCTGGTGATAACCGAACGAGTAGACGGCAATTATGTTGCAAATTTATCGGTGGACGGGCAGACAAACGTTTCGGGCAGGAAACTGCGGGAAAATGTACTTGGCTTCGGCATAAAGAGCTGGGCGTTTGACGTAAGCTACAGCGGAGGCGTATTCACATTCGTTACATACGGCTAAGGTCACGGAGTGGGCATGAGCCAGAACGGGGCGAATATCCTTGCAAAGCAAGGGTATACATACGATCAGATACTGGCGTTGTATTATCCGGGGATAACGGTTGCGTAAAATATGAAACAATGTTTTAATACCAATCCCCATTGGAATTATGGAGATGAAGCCGCCGAAAAAAATTTGCGCATATGATTTTTTGCGGCGGCTTAAGTTCCATAATTCAATGAGGGATTTGTATAATGCTGTCTCTCCTGCTTCGGTGAGGCAGCCTTTTTACGAGTCGGTAAAAAATGCAAAAACAATCAGCCGATAACGCAGGCGTTATCGGCTGTCATTTTGTTATAAATATTACCATAGTGAAATTTCAAAAAAGCAAAAAAGAACGTCACCCACTTAGTCCTTTTTGGTATAACGCTGTGCAATACAAATTACCCGTATAAAGCCCGCACGAAACGTCCGGGAATATCCCCCCGAAATTATTCGTCGTCGAAGTTACCGGGAATATGTAGCTGCTTTACGGGAATGCGCTTTAAGGGAGAATATGAAAATTTGTTGCAGGATGCGTCACCGTTTACAAGACCTCTCTTTTCGCACAAGACCTTGCCGCCGTCCTTTGCCCTTGTGCCGAAAGCGCAGTACTGGCACTGGGGCTGAATATCGTTACCGAAATATTTTTTCTTAGCCATAGCAGTGTTTCCTTTCCGATAAAATCAGATTCCATTCGCAAAATCGCAAAAGATTTGCGAAAACGGTCAGTCAGCCGGAAGTCTTTCATTAAAAGCCGCTCCCCTGCCGACCGTGATTTATCCGTTTAAGAGAATGTCCGCCGAAAGGGCGCACTTCTCTTGTAATTTTTTCGGATATTATTATTATACCACATTTTTTGAATTTTGACTATAGCTTTTTTGAGAAATTATCAAAATCGTCATAATCAACAAAATTATTGATAAAATTGGTGAATTTTGACCAATGATAATATCCCTGTCGGCAACATTTCCCGAAACGGCAACGGCGGTCATTTTGTACAAACGGGGCATAAAACCGCCGCAGACGGCAAAGGAGATAAAAGCGGCGGGTATTCTTGCGGCAAGGGCTTTTACGGGGGAAAATCCCTCGCACACCGAGGCTATCTGCAAATGAACGCACAGTCCCCCGAAGGACAGAAACGCCGAAATAAAGGGCAATGCGGACACTCCAGACGTTACCCCCGCAAGGCAGCTGACCTCCAGAAACGCTTTCACAAAAGGATAGGTTTCGGAGGAGTTTCCCAAAGCGGCGGCAATGGCTTTAAGCAGTCCGAATTTGTCCAATGCGCCCATTACAGCTCCCGCAAATATTACGCAGCCGCATATCATGGACATTGCCTCCGCTCCGGAGCGGACGGCTGCGCCGAAGGTCTGCCCGGAAAATTCAAGGGAAATTTTTTCTCTCCGGTCATCGGGTTTTTTACGGAATGGGGCTGTCAGAAGTGCCATCAGGATATTAGCCGCCGCCACTGCCGCAAAAACCGCTTTCCAAGCTCCCGGACAGCCGGGAACGGCGTTGCGGCAGACTGCCATGATAAAGGCAGGACCGGGAGCAATACAAAAGCAGAGCATCTGTTCCGCAGTCTCGGCGGAAATTTTTCCCCTGCGGTACATCTGTGCCGTCAGCGCCGCTCCAATGGGATAGCCCGCCGCCTGGCTTATGAGCATTACGGCAAAGCAGTCTCCGGGCATACGGAAGATCTTCCTTGCCGCCCAATCAAAGGGACGTCCCAGGAGTTTATATGTGTTTGTGGAGATGATAAGTTTCGAGATGACGGTAAATGCGTACAGCGAGGGGATAAGGGTATTAAAACAGTTCATAGCCGCCGCAGCCGCTCCCTGCGCCGATTCCCGCCCCGCAATTATAAGCAGCAGAGCCGCCCCGACGGTAAGTACGGGGAGCAAGAATGAAAGTATCTTTTTTTGAATTTTCATATGTTCGATTCTCCAATTTTCAGGAAAGTATTGATTTAAGGTTTTTGCAGAATTTGCAAAGCATTACCCGATAATAAAAATCTCACCGACTCCTGCCTCTGACTTCCTGCCTCCAACAGCATATTTCCCCCGCTTATATAATATATTTATATTAACACTCCGTAAAAAGAATGCGAGAGGAGGAAAAAAATTGGGAACATTCGGCTCGCAAATAGTCATTTCGGGCAACGGTTATATGGAAATAGAAGGCTGCCGCAGGATCATGGAGTACAACGACATTTACCTTAAAATAAAGACCGATGAGGGAATAATTGCGGAAATATGGGGAGACGGTCTTGCCGTTTCGGACTACAACACTGCAGGGATCGCCGTAAGAGGGCGGATAAATGCCATAGAACTTCACGGAAAGGGAGAGGAAAAATGATACCCATAAGAGAAAGGATAGGCTTTTGCGTTGCGCCAGTTGAGGGAAGAAGCATGGATACGGGGCGGTTTATGAATGCCATGCGGACAAAGGGGATACGCTTCACGGGGGTAAAATCAAAGGGAGGCAATATTTACGGATATGTTACGGCGGGCGGTTTCAGGTCGCTGTCGGCACTGGCGGAGGAAACGGGGCTGTCTTGCATGGCAGTCACGAGAAGGGGCGTTATGCAGGCTGTGGGCGGCTACAGAAAGCGGGCGGGGCTTGCGGTAGGACTGATACTGTCGGCTGTTATAACGGCGGCAATGTCCGGGCGGGTGACGGTGATAGAGATAGGCGGCAGCGATACTATCCCCCGTGAACGCATAATTTCCCTGCTGCGGGACAGCGGGATATACATAGGCTGCCGCATAAACGATGTCGACCTGCGCCGTGCGGAGCGGCTTATCCGTGCCATGGACAAGGATATAGCCTGGATAGGCATTCGCCATACGGGCAGCCGTGTGGTGGTGGAAGTGGACGATATTGACCCGTACCCGGATATCCAATCGGAAAACACCCCCTGCAACATCATTGCCGCCAGAGACGCACAGATAAAAGCGGTAAAAGTTTACAACGGTCAGCTTATCCCCATGATTGGGGATGGTGTTAAAAAGGGGGACATTATCATAAGCGGAGTTGTGGACACAAAGTACGGCAGGAGCTATTACGTTCACGCCATCGGGGAGATAACGGGGGTGTACACGGAAAAGGTAACTTTCGGGGAAAATTTCAGCGGCGTTGAACGGGTCACGGGAGAAACGGTTACCCGAAAGGCATTGTCGGTGCTGGGACACAGGCTGATATACAGCCGTTCGGGAAGTATAAGCGGGGAATACGAATACAGCGAAAAGGAAAGTCCGCTGAAACTGGGAAAAATAGAATTTCCCCTGTCAAAAGTGGAGATGACATACATGCTGCAAAAGGAGATACCCGTGACCAGAAGCGAGGAAGAGGTGCGGGAAATATTGACGGAGCGAATGGAACGGTACGAGGAAAATTTTCTTTCGGAGGGGGTTACGGTAACAGACAAACGGGTGGAGGAGAATGTGACAAAAAGCGGCATTTCCCAAACCGTTACATATACGGTTGAGGGCAGCATCGGCGAGGAGCGGCAGATATTTGCAAGGTATGAGATGTTCGGGGAGAAAAAGGAAGAGGAAAATGCACCCCCGGCGGACTGAACTGAGTTTAAAGAATGCTTACAACGGCAATAAGTCCGAACATACCCATTCCAAGGCTTGGCATAATAATTCCGGGCAAGTCGTAAAAACGCTTCGGGTTTATTTTTCTGAAAGCGACTCCTATCATCGGGAAGGCTATGGGATTAAGCAGCACGAACCATTTCGGCACGTCCGAAATGCCCTTTAAAATTGAGATGATGACACACACTGTTGCCGCAATCATAAAGAGACAGCCGATAAAAAAGGGCGGCAGGACTGCTTTGTAATATTTCTCCGTAAGCTGCAATATATGCGGACAAATAAAATTATCGTGTGCTGAGCTTATTATAGGCTTTTAAAATAATTTTGTCGGCAACCAAATAAATCTTCGGAAAATTCACAGAAATTTTACCATTGGTTAGACTTGACAAACAGATGTATTTGTGATATACTTTAATAAAGTTAGCATGCAGTAACCAAAAATCCGTTTCGGATAAAAATTCGGACTACGGAAAAATTTCAGGCGGGCGGTGAAAGCCTTGAAAGGAAGTACCGCAGGGAAAAGAGACTTTGTGCAGATAGAATTGCCGGCGGTAAAAAAGGAATATCAGGGGCAGGGGTTTATGCGCCCTCTTATTGAAACGGCTTTTGAAATAGCCGACCGCAAGCATTTGTCGGTAATACTTTCCACCGACGCTAAGGTAAAAAAAGACAAGTACGAACACTTGTG
>JAMOZU010000239.1 GCA_023667745.1 Ruminococcus sp. | reverse complement strand
GGGGCGGAGCTCCAGCAGGGTTTGGGACAGCGTCCCAACGGCGTAAGCCGCTGTAGCTAACAAAGTGTTGCAAAGAAAAGCATTACAAGAGCAAGTAAAGCAACCGCCGCCCGACCGCTAAAAAAAGCGTTTTGAAATATGAAAGCAACACAGAACGATTAACAGTCACCAAGCAACTAACGGTCGGGCGGCGGTGCGGCATATTCGTGCAATGCGCAGCCTTGCGCAGTATGCCGCCGCCCGTCAGGGCGCATGTCGGTCACAAATTCCAACAAACTAAAGCATTACATTATCTGTTATTGATGTTAATCAGTACAATAGGCGAAAGGAACGATTTTATGAAAACCAAAACTCTCTCCCTCCTCCCCGCCCTCCTCTGCACCGCCCTGCTTACTTCCTGCGGTTCGGGCGGCGGCAGCTATGACTCCATAGCCTCGGAAAATTCCAAATCGGACAACTCCGTAAACTCATATACCCAGGGAGCGTCCTCCGACGGCTACTACGGCTATAACTCCGACAGCTACTCCGAAAGCGAGGACTACGACAGCCGGGACAGCTCCGTTTCCGAGGAAGAAGCGCAGACAAATTCCCCCGATAATACCGATGCCGCCATAACCAAAGAAATGCTTGTCTACTCCTGCAATATGACAGTCGACACTCTTCAGTTCGACGAGGCTTTGTCGGGATTCAGAGCCGCCCTTGACAATTGCGGGGGATTTGTGGAAACGGAAAACTACAGCGACGGCGGCAGCGGCGGCAAATGGTACAGAGACGGCGAGCAGAAATGGAAATCCTACACCGCCACCGTCCGCGTCCCCAGCAGCAGATACGAGGACTTCACCAACACCGCCGGGGACTTGGGCGACCTGCGGAGCAAAACCTCTTCCGTGGAAAACTTAAGCCGGGAATACAGCGACCTTTCCACAACCCTTGAAATATACCTTGCCAAAGAAGAACGCTACATAGCCCGCCTTTCCGAGATAACCGACGAGGAATACGCCCTGCAGGTGGAAAAGGAACTGACCGACATTCAGATACAGATAGCCGGCATCCGCAACAGAATGTCCGATATCCGCACTGACGTTGCCTATTCCTACGTCTATTTCACCCTCAACGAGGTCAAGGAATATGTTTCCGAGCCTGTCAAAACCGACACCTTCGCCGACCGCCTGTCGGTTACCCTGCAAACCGCCGCAAGAGGTTTTCTGAGGTTTCTGGAGGGTCTGCTGTTCGTAATTATCTATGCCCTTCCCTATCTGCTGTTTATAGGGCTGACAGTGCTTATTATCGTCCTTATCGTAAAAGCCGTAACCAAACGCCGCAGGAAAAAAGCGGCCGGTTCGGGGAACAACGGCGGCAATCCCAATGATCCCAATAATCCCAATAATCCCAATAATCCCGTCAACCCCGTAACTCCCCCGATGTACGGCTCGCCTGTTTCACCTAATTCACCTGTTACACCAAACGCACCTGTTACGCCAAATGCACCCACTCCGACAGCGGCAACAACCCCCGCAACTCCAACACCCTCTTCATCAGCTCCCGAAAACAACACCGCACCCAAAGACGTGAAAAATAACAAAGGAAAAGGCAGGTAACATCACCAATGGAGCTTTTCAAAAAAATCTTCCCGACGAAAACGCTTCCGCCTGTTTGGAAAGAAATTCCCGTGACCCCCAAGGAAATGGAGCGAGCCGCCGCCGCTTACAAAAAAATATCCGCCGAGGGGTATGTCATAAGCAAAGACTTCAACGCCGACAACGCTTTCACCGACTCCCTCCTGCTCCTAAACTGCTTTACCTCCGGGCAAAGGAAATTCTTTATGTCCCTCTGCCGAGGGCTTGCAAGGGACTGCGCCCACGAAAGGGAGTTTACCGACAAAAACCGCAAGGGCTGCCTTTACGGATATGTAAGCGACCGTTACAAAAAATCCGACCTTTCGGTGATGAAAGACCTGTCCCCGGAGGACTACCCCTCTTTTTTAGCCGTCTGCTCGGTTTGCAAAAGCGGATATGTCCGTGAAGAGGCGTTAAGGCTTGCAGGGGACTATCCCACGCTTGCTCCCGTTATCATAGGCGGGTTTAACGACAATGTCCCGCAGGTTCGGGCGGCTGCCGAAAAAGCCTTTGACAGGGCTTTGAACAGCCTTGAAACCACAGTGACCCAAGCCCCGAAGGACAGCCCCGAACGGTACACTTCCCTTGCGGTGATCTACCGCACAAGGCACAGGCTTGCTGAGATAGCGGAATGCGGGCGGTTTTCCCCCGCCGCCTTCTCGGCCGCCGAAAACAGACTGGATAAAATAATTGCCCATAACATGGACGAGGAAACGGTGAACTACCTTGCAAACTGCCACATATTCCTTGCCGTGGGCTGGTTTAACTGCTTCGACCGCCTGGCGGCTTACAGAGGGGTAATTAAAAAAGAGCTTGTAAATTACGGCACTGTGAAATACATCATAAATCATGACTATTGGGCAAGGGATAAAATTTATTTCATGGCAAGCAGTATGAAAAACCTTTCCCAAGAGGAACTTCGTGAGCTTGCCTTTTGCAGCCAATCCCATGCAAGGCGGAACGCCGCCACCCGCCTTTTTGACAAATACGGACTGTGGGATGACAGCGAGCGGCTTCTTACCGACCCCGATGCCCCCGTGCGGGAAACCGCCGTCTACTACTATCAAAAGCTCTCCCATATGGACCTGTACGAATTTTACCTCTCCCGCCTGCCGGAGATACCCGCCGCTCTGGGGCTTGCCCTTTGCAGCGACACTCCCCCTCGGCGGACAGCCGCCGCAAAAGAGCTTCGTACACTCCTTCCATCCTCCGATACCCGCACAGCCTCCGCCGCCCTTTGCGCCATAACCCGCCTTGACCCCAACGCCGAGGAGATTTACGGCTTTATCAAAGACCCCCGACCGAGAATTTCCAAAACCGCCCTTAAACTCTTCCTTAAAACAGGGGACATTATCGACCCCAAGCGAGTTTACGGCGACATTACCGAATACCTCTCCCATAACACCCCCGAAGGAAACCTTATTGCCGCCCGCCTGACAAGCGCACTCCTGCGCCAGCCGGTCACAACAGCGAAACTGCTGCCCTATGCTATCAGGCTTTGTGCCGCCGACTGTGAGCGGGTAAGCATGCAATCGGAAAACTTTGCCAACAGCGCAATAAACAACGCCAACTCCCTGTATACCGTTACCGCCGGCATCAAAGCCGACCTGCAAGCCGCTCTTGACAGCATAAAAACCCAAGGCTTCCGACCGAAGACAAGAGGATTTTACGAAAAAGCGGAGCTGATGATTTAGCATATTTCTTTATTTTTTTGTTGCACTATGATAATTATAACATATCATATTGCATATGTCAATACATTTTTACAAAATATTTATAGCATTCCGCAATTTTGCTGTCTTCAACAAAATATACACGATATTTTTATGCACTATGCACATAAAAATCGGGTCTGCCGCATTCACAGCAGACCCGTATTTCTATCTTCTCTTGAACATTCCCTCTCCTCTGATAAGCTGCTGTAAAGCGTTGTTCCTGTACCGCACCGACTTTGCCGCCAGCAGGGTATCTTCTTTCCTGTAGACTTCTATGCTTCGCACATCGAGGTAGTTGTTTACGATAGGCGGCTCGACGGGGGAATATCGGCGGCTTATAAAAAACGCCGTCCCGAAGCCTGCCGCCGCCCCGAATATTACCGCTATGAAAAGGGCGGGCGGGTAAAAGTCGAAACTGCCCCGCCCCTTTTTGCGGCAGGCAACAAGCCGCCGGGCGAACTGTTCGGGAATGTCCCTGTAACGCTTGTGCCTTATGCACCGTTCGGTCAGGCGGACTATGTTTTTCGCCCGCTGTCCCCGTACATATTCTTCCGCCTCTCCCACGGCATACACCTTGGCATATCCCTTGTTTATGCACAGCAGAACGCCGCCGCCGTCACCGTCATCACCGAAAACCGACCTGTAAAGTGACTCTGCCGAATCAAAGGAATGCCCCGTAACAACCCCCACGCACCAGCCTGTTTCTGCGGCGGTCTCCGTCAGTTCAAGTTTTATCGCTTCCCGCTCGTTTTCTCCGAAATATCCGTCTTTATCGTCAAAGTAAATTTTCTGTATTTCCTGCATTTCCTCTTCACTAACGTTTTTCGTCAAAGGAGACAGAGCTGCTATTTGCTCAACGCAACTTGTTCCACGTGGAACATCTATTGCACAATGCACACCATCAATATTCCACACCCCTGCCAAAAGGCACAAACACATCATCACATTCATCAAAATTCCCAAACCGTTCACCCCTTTCCCTGTTAATATACTTTTTCGGTTTTCCCTTGTCGCAGACTGGGAAAACTTTCCCCCTCACAGACAGCAC
>JAMOZU010000238.1 GCA_023667745.1 Ruminococcus sp. | reverse complement strand
GTTCTGACGGTTGTTTCGCCCCACCAGTATCGTAAAGCCCTCCGGAGAAGTGTATTCTATGGGAGGAGCGGCTTTCGGGGGCTTTTGACGGGAATTTTTCTGCCGGCGGATATATCCCTGCTCCGCCAGTTCCTCCCGAAGAGCCGCCGCCTCGCCCTCGGTCTGCGCCCGCTCCAAAGCGTCCCGCACGCTGTCAAGATAAATAAGCTCCTTTTCCCCCTCTTCGATAAGGGCTTTGAGCCGTTTCTCCGCATTGTCCGCCTTGCGGTAGCCGCTGTAGAATTTCTGCATATTCTGAGAGGGGGTAAGGCGGGGATCAAGTTCAATGGTAATTTCCCCTCCCTTTTCATCATAAAAATTATCGCAGGTGAATGTCCGCTGACCCTTTTCCAATGCCCATAAGTTCGCCGAGATAAGGTCGCCTTTGAGCTTTAATATATCCCGCTCTTCGGAAATTTTCAGCTCCGCCCGCTGATTTTCCGTCCTGCGGCGTACCCGCTCCGAGGCGTTCTCCAGAGTCTTGTACAGATCGTGATACCGCTGCTTCATGCGGGCGGCTCTGTCCCGCTCCGAGTAGAAAAGGTCGAGAGTTTCCCCCGCCCCGCCGCACTCGAAGGTGTCCATAAGGTCACCGTACTGGGTAATGGGGACAAAGCAGAAATCCTTTAAATTCCCCTGTTTGTCCTTGATTATCGTATACCGCCTGTTGCCTGTGAAAAATTCATCTCGGGTAACAAGTATCTTCTGGACTATTTTTTCGGCAATTTCCTCTGTCATCTCCTCCGAGGAAATATCCCCGGCTCCGGACGTAAACAGCCACTCTCTTGCCAATACGGGAGAAATGCCCTCAAACAGCCCCAACAGGCTTCTGTCAAGGCTTTTTCCCCGGCAGGACATTATTCCCTTTTTCATCTCTTCCTTTGAAGCGATAAGGAAATTGAGCCTGTCCCCCCTTTTGGGCGGCTCATAGACCGCGCCGGGAAGTATGAGCCGCTCACGGCTTACAGCGTCGTCCGTTCGCTTCAAGGCATCTACTATCCTGCCGCCGCCGTCTATTATGATAAGGTTAGAATATTTGCCCATTATTTCCGCCGCAAGAGTAACTGTAACAACGTCCCCCAGTTCGTTCACCGTTTCAAAGTCAAGATAGAGTATTCTCTCCAGCCCCTCCTGCCGCACAGCCGTAAGCTTGCCGCTGCCAAGGCGTTTTCTCATAAGCATGCAGAACATAGGCGGGGATTGGGGATTTTCTATGGTCTGCCCTGTCAGGTGAATGCGTCCGCTGCTGCCGGAAGCGGAAATAAGCAGCCTGCCGCCCGCTTCCCTTGAACGTATGCTTATAACTATCTCGTCCCTTGAGGGCTGATATATTTTTTCTATCCGCCCGCCCGTAAGCGGCTCCAATTCCTGCTTTACCGCCAGTAAAAATGTACCGTCAAGAGCCATTTTTTCACTTCCTTTTTTGGCGGTCGGATTTTTTGTTGAATTTACCCATTGCCGCCGTTCCTTTTATGTGATAGGATAAAAATATTTTACCATTTTTTCCCCGTAATGTCAAGTTCATTTTTTAAGGAAATACCGCTCAAATCACTTTCCTGTATTCTCACTGCTTTGCCAATGACTGTGTTTGGCGGCTTTCCTTGCCTGCGGCAGCCTTTTCTCCGCCATAGGCGGGGGAAAGGCTAAGATCAGCAGTCCCTTTTATACGCAATTATCTCAAACTCCGCCTTTGTTTCAAGCTCGGTCATGGAGTTGACCCTCTCATGCCCCTCTTTTCCCGTTTTGTAATAATAGGGGGTCATGGCAAAAAGGTTTTTTATGTCCTCGGAATCGTCGAGAAAAATTTCCCTTGAAATTTTCTTTACCTCCGTAAGCTCAAACCCCTCCAAGCCGTAATCCGCCGTTTCGTTCTCATAAGCCCTGTCGTAGATTTTTTCCTTAAAGCTCATCAGGTGTTCTTTTCCGGGAATAGCCATAATAAGCCCGCCCCCCGGTTTTATCACCCTTGCGAACTCCTCTCTGCACAGGGGTGCGAACATGGTAATAAGCAACGAGACAGACCCGTCTTTCACAGGCAGGGAAAACACGCTTGCCGCCGTCGTTTCCGTTTGTATCGGCAGACTTTTGAGCCGCCTTGCCGTTTTTGCGCAGGCGTATTTGGAAATATCCAATGCGGCGCATTTACAATCTTTCACGGACAACTCTCCGCCGAATTTTTCCCCTACAGCGGCGCATATCTTTTCCGTGTAATACCCCTCGCCGCAGCCCGAATCCAGTATCACGCCGCCGCTGTAATATTTTAACACGGTATCGCAGACCGCTTCCGCCAAGTGAGAATAATAGCCTTTGCCCAAAAAATTCGCCCTTGCGTTTACCATCAGCTTATTGTCTCCGGGGTCGGGGGAATGCTTTGCAGATGACGTCAGCAGGTTGACATAACCTTTTGCGGAAATATCGAAGCTGTGACCCTTGCCGCAGCGGTATATCTTATCGTCCCGCTCTAAGTTCTCCCTGCAGACAGGGCATATAAAAACGCTTTTTTCCATGTGATACATCTCCGATTTTTAGGTGAGTGATGCGGCAGTTTTATTTATCTGCACCGCCATCCGCCCCCATGACCAAACCTGCTGCTTTTGTAAGGCTTTCATTGTTTTGTTGATTTTTCCGACTCTAACATCCGGTTACTGTCCCATAGGTATACGCTCTTCCCCTTTTACCCGTTCTTGCAAGCACTTTCCCCCGGAACAGTGCGGACACTGCCATTTGCGCCGTGGGAAGGGGGATATGGGCTTTTTCCGCCAAGTCCGCCGCCGTAAAATCTTTCTCGTAAAGGCAGGGGATAAGCTGCTTCCAGTCTTCGGGAGAGTTTATCCGTATCTCCGACACAAGAGCGGTGGGCATTCTGTCCATGACCGACAGTCTGCCCCGGCGGTTTTTCTTTTTCCCGATAAGCTGCGGGTCTATTCTGTATTCCTCGCATTCAAGGCTCATAACGGCAAAGCGCAGTGAGGGGTTTGTCAGGAACTCCGCTATGGGGAATATTTCACGGAATATCTCATAGGGGCTTTCTTTCAGGGGAGATGTGCGGGGCTTGCCCAATACCCCTTCGCCGTCAACGGTGACTATCCGCTTTTTGACGTACACCGGGTAGACCACCGTTACAGCCGCAGCCGGGAGAAAGGCGGCAAGTTTCCCCTTTAAAGCGGAAAAATGCCCCGTCTGTATCTCGATTATTCCATCTTCCCCCACGATGTCCGCCACGAAGCCGCCTATTTTCAGCTCCTGTGAGTCCTGATAAGGCTCGAAATAGTTTTTCAGGACGGCGTGTACCGAGCTTTCTCCCATTGTCCCTATTCCGCTTTTGAGCCTGCCCCCGGCGGCTACCAGGCGGCAGGCTTCAAGAAAGCGTTCCTTATCACAGGTCTGCATCAGTCCCAATCGCCGCCTCTTGCTTCCATCATGGCGGTTATGATGTCGGGGTATCTCCATTCATAGCTTTTCCTGTCGATAAGCCCGAAATTCTCGCCGTTCCCCACAAAGGCGTTGTTGTCCCACCAGATGCAGGGGACTCCGGCTTCTGTGGCTTTGGTGATGTAGTAGCGGGCGCAGTCGGTTCTGGCGGCGGTGTTCATGCGGTTTCGTGAGCCGAACTCTCCCATGATGACAGCCTGCCCTTTGTCGATATACCTGTCTTTTAAATCGGCGAAAACATTGTCAATGTCCCTTGTGTCCGCCGCATTGCCCGAACTCCATTCGTTTACGGCGGAATCAGGCTCTGCCAAGGCAAAATTATAGGGGAGATAGGCGTGAACGGACAAAATTACCTTGTCGTCATCGGGGATAACAGTGTCGTTTAATACCTGCCCGGAGGTGGACGCCGCATAGGTGGGGATCATCAGGTGACGTTTGGGGTTATTGCCCCCTGCTGTGCGAACGGTCTCCACGAAAGAAGCGTTCCAGTGGTTAATGACCTCTCTCGCCTCTGCGTTGCCGCCTGTCCATTCCATAGGCGTGCCTTTAAGGCGGGGTTCGTTCATGCCTTCAAATATAAGCTTTTCGTTATAGTCCTTGAAATATTCGGCTATCTGCGCCCACAAAGCCCTAAGTATCTCGTCCGCCGCCGCTTCATTGTCCTTGTCGGGGTTGTTCCACTCCTCGTGGTGGGCGTTTAAGATAACGAACATATCGTTGGCAAAGGCATAGTCAACCACCTCTTTTACCCTTGCAAGCCAGTCCTCGTTAATGGTATAATCGGGGGCTTCGCCGAACTTGCCCTCCCATGTAACGGGCAGGCGCAATACGTTAAAGCCCTGGGCTTTTACGCTGTCGATAAGGCGTTTTGTGGTTACCGGCTGCCCCCATGCGGTCTCGCAGTCCTCAACCGTTTCAT
>JAMOZU010000237.1 GCA_023667745.1 Ruminococcus sp. | reverse complement strand
CTGCGGCTTACGAAGCGGAACAGAGCGAACTCGGTCAAAAAATTTCCGAATATTCCGCTGCATTGACGGAGCAGACGAATCAAAGCCAAAACGTGAAAAAGTTCC
The DNA here is from genome assembly GCA_023667745.1 of Ruminococcus sp. Taxonomy (GTDB): domain Bacteria; phylum Bacillota; class Clostridia; order Oscillospirales; family Ruminococcaceae; genus Huintestinicola. The sequence continues at coordinate 4,304 of JAMOZU010000237.1, read as the reverse complement.
TGAATATCGCGAAAAAATATGTGGAGATAACAGAGCTTACGCCGCAGATATTGCGTGAATTTATTGACAAGATCGTGGTTCACGCTCCCGACAGAGGCACGGGGCGACGCGTGGTTCGGCTCGACATCTACTACAATTTCATCGGAGCGGTCGGGCTTTAAGGAAATAATTACATCGTGAAAAACTCCCCAAGCCTCTTTACATTGGGGCTGGGGAGAAAAGAGGTTGATGTATCTTTATAAATGTGGCGCAGGTACGGCATTTCTGAAATTCATCGGTGAAAAATACCCCGATGCCCTTTTGCGGCTCAAAGCGGAAGAGGAAAATGTACGTGCGGTGAACGTCTACCGCAAAAACGGCTTTAAGGCTCTTCCCTACATTCAAATGGTAAAATGAATATTCTCCCGCCTTTTGCCAATAATCAAGGCAGGAGGCGGTTTTATTTGAACGGTACTAACGGCAAGCTCCTGACAGTTGCGGCGGCGGCAGGGCTTACGGGGATATGGCTTATGTGGAAAATAATGGTGATAGGCGTAAACAGGGACTATTACCTGAGCTTTGACAGCAGCGCACCCAAGAAAGTGAATATAGTCTGCTCCTACGGGGAAATTTACGACAGGAACGGTATTCCCCTGGTGAACAGGCAGGAGCGTTACATTGCAGTCATAAACCCGGAGACCGCCGATAAAAACGCCCTTCGTGGGCATATTGAGGACAGTGAAAAATATAACTCCTGCATTAACGGCACAGCCCTTTTTCTTTGCGAAGTAGACTGCCCGGAAATAGAAAGCGTAAGCATTATAAGAGTAAAGGAACGCTACCCGGACGGTGAGGAAACTCCCATAGCTCCCCATATTATCGGATATACGGGAGAGGACGGCGGGGTCAGCGGCATTGAAAAAGCGTACAACGAGATACTGCGGCAGCCGAGAAGCTCCGTTACCTTAAGCTACAGCGTTGATGCCGACGGCAATATGCTTGAGGGGGACGGGCTGTCCATGAACTGGCAGTCATCCTACCGCACGGGAGTTTGCATTTCCATTGACCATGAGATACAGTCGGCCGTGCAGAACGCCATGAAGGATGTGGAAAAAGGTGCGGCTGTGGCGGTGGATATTGCCACGGGGGAGATATGCGCCGTTGTCTCCTGCCCCGCTTTCGACCCTGCCCGCCCGGAGCTCAGCCTTGACAGTGAAGATTCTCCCTTTGTCAACAGAGCCTTCAGCGCATACAGCGTCGGTTCGGCGTTCAAGCTGGTAACAGCGGGAGCAGCCCTTGAATACGGCATTTCCGAAAAATATTCCTACGACTGCGGCGGCAGCATAAAAGTAAGAAACAGCGATTTCGACTGCCACCGCTTCGGCGGACACGGCAGACTTACCCTGCGGGAGGCTATGGTCGAGTCCTGCAACCCTTATTTTATAAGCCTTGCAAGCGAAGTCCCCGCCGAATTTCTCCATGACTTTGCCGACAGCTTGGGTTTCGGAAAAAGTATCAGGCTTTGCATCGGCATAAGCTCTGCGGCGGGTGTTCTTCCAACGGCAAGAGAACTGAAAGTCCCGGAGGAAAAGGCTAATTTTGCTTTCGGGCAGGGAAAGATTTCAGCCACTCCTCTTCAGGTCACTCTCCTGACGGCGGCTGTCGCCAACAAAGGGCTTATGCCCGTCCCCGTCCTTGTCAACGGCGAGCTGAACGGCAGTGAGACAACAGCTGCGGCAGCACCCTCGTTCCGCCGCGTCATGAAAAGCTCCACCGCCGAAAAGCTCCGTTCCTATATGGTCTCCACCCTTTACAAGGAAAATTCCAAAGCCATCCCCGAATTTACCACGGGAGGCGGCAAGACATCCACCGCCCAGACCTGGACTTACAACGATCGGGGAGAGGAAAATATGAACTGCTGGTTTACGGGCTTTTTCCCTGCGGACGAGCCGAAATATGCGGTAACCGTAATGATAGAAGAGGGCGTTTCCGGCAACGTCACCTGCGGACCTGTATTTAAAGAAATTGCCGACAGCATAAAAATGAGGCGGTACAGTTCGGATAAATTTGAAACTTGAAATTTACAAAAATATTACAAAAACTCCCCAAAAAAGTTACAACCGCAGCTGTCAAATATGATAAACTTGTAACATAAAAATCTCAAAAAATCCAAAGAAAAAGGGTGATGACAATGACCCGCAAGTTGGCTAAAGCAGGAGGCTCGTATCTGGCGGGAATGCTGGCGGCTTCCTTCCTGTCGGTCATTTTGTCGCTTTCTTTGGGTGCGGCGGCGGTCACGGCGGGGATTTGCCTGGGTGCGTTTTTCCGCCCCAAAAAAGGCGGCGGGAAATATACCGCTGCCGTCTGCTCTGTCTGCTGCGGGCTGGGAATGCTTGCCTTTGCGTGTTACGGTCTTTTTGCGGTGCGTCCCCTCGAAAAACTTGACGGCTGCGAATTTTCAGGCAGCGGAAAAATTTGCCTTGCAAGGCACTATGACAACGCCTCTCTTTATGCTGCGGAATTTGACCTTCCGGGCGGCAGAAAGGGCAAGGCAGCTTTTTATTTATACAATGAAGAACGGCTTGTAAAAGGCGACAGCGTAACCGTTGCCGGAACACTCTGCATGCCCGACAGCAGCGGTTTTTTCGATTCAAAGAATTGGTTTTCCTCCCAAGGAATATTCCTTACCCTGCAAGACGCATCATTGCAGGACTTTCGGATAACCGACAACAATATCTTCCGTACGGCGGACAGCTTCCGCCTTAAAACAGCCGCTCATTTCCGCTTTCTGCTTAACGGCAGCAGCAGAGGCGAACTGCTTATAGGAATGCTTTTCGGACAAAACTTTTGCAGGCTCGGCGAAAAAAGCCGGGATATGCTGTCAATGGCGGGGATAAGCCATATTGCGGCTGTGTCGGGGCTTCATATGTCCATTGCCGCAGGAATAGCAGCTGCTGCGGCATCGGCGTTAAAGCTGCCAAAATGGGCAAAGTTTGCGGCGGCGGGAATATCTGCCGCTGTTTTCGGTTTGTGCGCCGATCTTACAATGTCGGTAATGCGAAGCCTTATAATGATACTGCTGGTTCATTCGGCGGAACTTTTCAGGAGGCGAAGCGACCCGCTTACCTCACTTACGGCGGCATTCCTTGTCATCACCGCCGGCTGTCCGTACGTTATCCGCAATACTTCTCTGCTGCTTTCGGGGTCGGGCGTTCTGGGAACGGCAATAGCTGCTCCCCTGCTGACAGCTCACTGGGAAGAACTTGTAAACTCCCGAACCAAACGGCATACTCCCTATAAAACAGGCATTGTCCTTTCGGCGGCTTTTACCTGCATCTGCGCCTACTGTGCGGTGTTTCCCGTGTCCTGCCTTACTTTTGACAAAGTGTCGCCGGCAGCTCCTTTGGTAAATCTGCTGCTGTCCCCATTTTTTACGGCGGCGGTCACGCTGGCTGCCGTGGGAGCTTTTTTCGGCATGTTCCCGCTCCTTGCGCCTTTGGGGAACGGGGCTGTTTATGCGGGTTCGCTTATGTCGGGGATAATCCTTAAAGGAGCGGAAACGGCAGGGTCACAGGAAGCTGCGGTAATCCCGACGGGGCTTGAGATAATGCCGCTGCTTGTTATCGTCACAATTTTATCCGGAGCGGCGGGATTTGCTTTTACCTCCCGGAAAAGTTTCGGACTGCTGACCTTTTCTGCGGCGGTTTTTATCTGCTCGGTATGTCTGGCGGTCATGCGGGCGATACCGCCGAAAACTGCGGAGATAGCCGTTATCACCGAGGGCAACGGCTGTGCGGTGGTGGTCTGCGGCGATAAGGAAACTCATGTGATAGACTGTTCGGGAAGCAGTTCCTGCGCTGCCGCCGTCAAGAAATTCATTGACCGCCGCGGACTTAAAAGCCCATCGGAGATAGTGGCATACAGTGAAAAATCCGCCATGGTTTACAGCGAAAAATTTTACGATACGCTCATTCTCTCGCCTTATCCGGAGGACAGCGGGCGGGACATCGCCGAAAACGAATACATAAAAGGCAAGCAGAGCATAACCGGCGGGATAGTCGAAATAACACCCATGGAAAAAGCCATGCTGATAAATATTGACGGTGTTTCGGTAATTTCCGTAAACGCCGGGGACGGCTATATTGACGGAGATTACGACATTGTTATCATTAACTCCGCGGCAGCAGCCGAATACAAAGCCCCCGCAAATTACATTGTCACCCGCCGAAAATTCAGCGGCTCTCTGCCTGCGGGAAGTGATACCGTTTTCTGCGAATGCGCATGCTATAAGGTCACCGAAAAGGGGGCGGAGAGGAAAAGGGAGA
>JAMOZU010000236.1 GCA_023667745.1 Ruminococcus sp. | reverse complement strand
GGGACGGCACGATCCATGCGTTGTGCTGCGGGCAGTGCCTGTGGTGGAGGCGGCGGCGAATATCGCAATATTAAGTCATATGCTGGATTATCCGAATTTCTGATGTAAAGGGGCTGACCGTTATGTGCCTTATATGCGACAGGATAAATATGATAAAGGACGGCTGCAACCCGTATTTTGTGAAAGAGCTTGAAACGGGCTATGTCGTTATAGGCGATAATCAGCATTTTTACGGTTACACTCTGTTCTTATACAAGGAGCATGAAAATAAAACCGAGCTTTTTCATCTGGATAAGAATGAAAGTGCGAAATTTATGGAGGAAATGTCTGTGGTTGCCGAGGCTGTTTCAAAGGCTTTCGGTGCCGAGAAGATGAACTGCGAGCTACTCGGAATGGGCGATGCACATCTTCATTGGCATCTTTATCCGAGGAGAAGCGGAGATTTAGGCGATTACGGGAACAGGGGAAAAGGTCCCGTATGGTGGTATCCCATGGATAAAATGTACAGCGACAGCAACCGTCTGAGCGAGGAAAAATTAAAGGAAATGAAAGCAAAGCTGCTGGGGGAACCGGATAGACTTTTGTAAATTTTTAGAGCCGCCATGGGCGGACAGGTTTTAGGAGGATAGAACAGAAAATGCCAAGGAGAAGTCACAGATTTGAAATAAATTCGGTGTACAGTGTAAAAATCCTGCTCTGTTACCTGCTTGAAAAGCTTGACAGAGCTGTTACCGAGGATGAGCTGCGGGAAATTTCCGAGGAAAGCGGCGTTATCAACTATTTCTTTTTGTCGGACGCTTTGGACGAGCTTGTGAAAAACGGCTCTGTTTCGGCGGAGATACCCGCCCCGGGCAAGCGCATACTTACGGTCACGGAAAAGGGAAAAATGGGAGCGGAATATTTTAACCGCAATATTTCGAGAGTTTTCAGACGGCGTATTCTGGAAACGGCTTTTTCCTATTTTATGAAAAAGGACAGGGACGCTGTGTGCGACTGCGGCGTGTCTCCCCGGGGTGAGGGAATGAACGTTTCCTTCAGGCTCAAGGACGGAGACTGCGACCTTATAAATATGTCATTTTACGCTCCTGACTCCGAACAGGCGGAGCTTATAGCCGAAAAGATACGCTCCAACCCCATGGATGCTTACAGGCGGATACTTACCTTTCTCCTTGAAACAGAGGAGGAGCCGATGAATATTGACGAAATAATATAAAATGTACCGCCGATGCCTGATACAAATTTCTCATTGAATTTGGAGATCAAAATTATATAAAATTTGTTTTCCCCCGCCGATAGACGGGGGAAAACAAATGCAAAATGATTTTTTTATTCTGCAAAACCGACATTTTACATACAGAGCCAATGCGTTGCTTGCGGCGTTTGCATGTCAGCGGCAGTATTTTTCGAGAACGCTTTTGAGAGAGCTTGCCCCTGCGCTGTGTATTCTTGCCACGGGGATATTGCATTTGCGAGACTTGTTGTTTACGCTGTTTACCATTTTATGGGAACAGGTGTTTGTAAAGACCACCATCAGATCGGGACTTCCCAGTTTGCTTTCAAAGTCCGAGGGCATCTGTGTGAATACTTTTGCCTTGCAGTTGTACTCTCTGCAAATATCCTTATATCTTGACGCCATACAGTCGTTGCCGCCCACTACTACCACGCTCATAAATCTACCTCCTGTGTAATATAAGCTGCTGTCAAATACTTTTTCTGCCAATGGCCGGAAAAGTACGCCAACATATTTATTGAGTTTCTTATTTTTAATATCTGCTGATTAGCATATGCTAACTCATATATACAGTATAACATATTTTGTAAAGTCAGTCAAGTATAACTTTACGGAGATCGGTTTTGGTTTATTAATGTATTTTCCCCGCCTGCGGCGGGGGAAAATACATTCATACCCGCAATCACCGATTTTTCTTTTTATACCCGCAGTCGCAGTAAGGTCCTCCTTCGGCTAAGGTGTGTTCCCTGACAAATTCGGTAGTCTTGCCCGCCTCGGACATGGTGTAGTCCATTCTGCAAAGGGCGGGGGTTATCTCGAATATCCCCAGTTCTTTCATCAGTGCGCATATGCCGCAGCATTCAAATCTTGCCTCATATCCGCTGCCGTCGGGATAGGGGATAAATTTCATATTCCAGGAATAGGGGTTGCGGTCGCCTGCACGCAGGGCTTCGGTCTGTCTGAGTCCCTCAATGTCACCGGGGGTGAATTTCTTTTTTCCCGACTGCTCGCAGAACCACAGCATGGGCTTTGTGGTAAGGGCGGCGGCGTAATAGTCGGTCATCTGCTCCACGGTGGGGCGGCTGCCGCCGGGCATATTAAGGTAAAATGCCGCCACCATTGCGGCGTTTACGATGTTCATTTTAAAGCGGTCGCCCTTTTCAAATTCGGGCAGTCCCGCTATTATCTCACGGTATTTTTTCTTAGCCTTTTTTGCGGTATCGGCGGCGGCTGACCTGTCGAATTTCAAAGTCTCAACAAGATGATTTTCAAAGGACTTGCCGAACAGCAGCCACATTCCCGCAGGCATACCCATGTACTTCATAATTTTTTCTCCCTTCGTTTTTTTATTAAGGAAACGCTCTGTTATTTTACTCGGAAATAAATTTGATTATCTCCCGCTCCGATTTTTCCAGAGCTTCAAGGCATTGGGCTTTGTTTTCCCTGAGACTTCTGTAAAAAATGCCTATCAGGGGCATCATTCGGTAAAGGGTCTTGTTCCGCTCCCTGTTGGGTGTCATTCCTATAAGATGGCTTGCTCCGGGGTAGATTATCCCCTTGTACTTCTTTTGATACCCGGCTTTGTCAAGGCTTTCAAGGAGATATTTCACCGAATATTCCGAACACCACATTTCGTCCGCCGAGCCTGCTGTCATAAGTATTCTTGCCCCCGTCCCGGACAGATCCAATGCGGCTTTTTCCTCAAGCTCCTTATTTCGGTAGGCGTTGTAATACGCCATATACATTCTCGTGACCTTTCGTTTTTCCTTTTCAAAGTAAACATAGCGGTTCATTCCCCCTTGGGAAAAATCTGCCTTTACATAGGGAAGCTCCTTTCCCTGCCATGTTACGGCGGACTTTCCCGTCATGGTCTTTTTGTCAGCAAGAGTTCCCTCAAAGGGGACATGGGCGGGGGACACCAGTATCAGATCGTCGACGCCGCCTATATACATAGCTGTAAGCGAGGCGAATACCGACCCCATGGACATGCCGTAAACGCAGAGCTTTTTTACCCGCCGCTCCTCCCGCAGATATTTCACGGCGGGGATAAACATATCCAGCGGTATCTCGCTTACCCCTCTGGGCAGACCCTCCGCTCCGAACAGTGACACGGACAGCCCCATAAAACCGAAGTCCGCAAAACGCTCCGCAATTTTTATTCCGGGAATTATGCTTTTTTCGCCCCCCATAATGACCATGACAGCCTTGTCTGCCCCTTCGTCAGGCTCTGCAAGGTGTCCGGCAAAGCCATGTTCGGCAAAGGTAAAATCTTTGTATTTCGTTTTGTTCACCTCCCGGATATAAGGATATCCGATTTTATATGTGCTGCCCTGCTTTTTTCAATGAATTTTCATGCGCCGCTGTGACCTCTTCAAGAAACTGCTCCGGGTGCTCTGCCGCCAGTCCGCCGTGACCTAAGTTTGTGAAGACTTTATATGTAAAGGCATAGCCCGCTTCCTGCCATTTTTTTATACCGCCTGCCAGCTTTTTCTCAACGCTGCTGTTAATGCCGTGCCAGATGTACATATCCGTCCGCTTGAAGTCCTCGAAGTTAAAATGCCTGCCGATGCAGGAATAATCCTGATTTTTCCAGCTTTGATATGTGGCGTCCCGATACAGTATTCTGTCGGTCTCTTCAAGGCTTCTGCCCATTGATTTGGCGATTAGTTTTTTCCGCATAGGTCCTGCTTTTCCGAAAAGCCAATACGCCGTACCCGACATAAAAAAGCACAGCAGATTTTTCCCCCATTCGCTTTTTATATCCGGATAATCGTAAGTCTCCATGCCGTCTGCAATAGTCGTCACGATCGTCAAGCGGCGGTCGGCAAGGACTTCCCGCAGGACACGGCAGCCGAAAGATACGCCGTAGAGTATATCTATTTTCCCGCCGAAATTTTCCGTTACATAGTCCCCCAGCCGCTTTGCCTCGTCCATGACCGATTTAAATTTCGTCTGCGGCTCGGAGGGGTTGAATCCGTCATATGCCGCAAGGATAACGTGATATTTTCTTGAAAGCACTTCCGCTGTGGGGACAGCCGCCCTGTAGCATATCCCGCCGCCGTGGAAAATCACCATAATTTCCGGGTTGTCTTTTCCGTATTCAAAATATTTCATATTATTTCCTTTCACTTTTTACTGCGCCTTATCACCTCCGCACAGCAGGAGTCGCCGTCGGAAAGGTTGGAATGCCATAT
>JAMOZU010000235.1 GCA_023667745.1 Ruminococcus sp. | reverse complement strand
CTCCATAATTCCAACGGGGATTAGTATAAAAATTGAAGGGACTGATGAACATTACACTTCGCCATGAAATAAAATATGAGATAAATTTGTCGGATATGTTTGCGCTCCGCCATAGGCTGACGGCGGCGGCAAGCCCCGACCCCAATGCTCCCGATGGGAAATATTTTGTAAGAAGCCTGTATTTCGACAATGTTTACGACAAGGCTTTGTGGGACAAGATAAACGGCGTTCCCAAGCGGGAGAAGTTCCGCATTCGCTTTTACAACGGCGATACTTCCTTTATCAGGCTCGAAAAAAAGTGCAAGTGGGACGATATGGGAAGCAAGACGTCCGCACCGCTTACACCCGGTCAGGCGGCGGCAATTGCCTGCGGGGACAACACATGGCTTGAGACCGCCGAACATCCCCTTTTGCGGGAGCTTTACCGAAAAATGCTTACGGAAGGGCTTTTCCCCCGCTCGGTGGTGGACTATACACGAGAGCCGTTCGTGTACCCTGCGGGGAATGTGCGGGTAACGCTGGATTATAACATTCGGTCGGGACTGTGCTGCGAGGATTTTTTAAGCGAGCGGTGCGTTACCGTCCCCGTAACAAGTGCCGTTATTTTGGAGGTCAAGTGGGACAAGTATCTGCCGGATATTATCAGAATGGCAGTCTCGCTGGACAGCCGCCAGGCGGGGGCGTTTTCCAAGTACGCATCGGGGAGATACGACGTTCGGGGACAGTAGGGTCGTCTTGCGAAGCTCACTGCGCAAATACAAGCACAGTGCAATTTGTATAAATTCAATAAATGAAAGGAAAAATTATTATGACTTATAACGACATTTTTAAATCAAGTTTTCTGGAGAACATTTCCGGGGTAAGCATTTTGGATATGGTAATTGCGTTGGTGCTGGCGTTCGGACTGGGAATGTTCATATTTCTGGTGTATAAGAAGACCTATTCGGGGGTAATGTACTCATCGGGGTTCGGGACTACTCTTGTGGCACTGACTATGATAACAACGGTGGTTATACTGGCGGTAACGAGCAACGTGGTGCTGTCTTTGGGTATGGTCGGCGCACTGTCTATCGTCCGTTTCAGAGCGGCGGTGAAAGAACCGCTCGATATAGCGTTTTTGTTCTGGGCGATAGCTGTGGGGATAGTCCTTGCGGCAGGGATAATCCCGCTGGCAGTCATAGGGAGCGTGGTGATAGGGGTGACATTGCTGGTGTTCGTCAACAGGAAACCCCATAAAAATCCCTACATAGTGGTATTGCGATGCGACGACGGGGAGAGCGAGAAGGCGGCGGCGGAGTATCTGAAAGAGAACACCGTCCGCTGCGTTGTCAAGAGCAAGACTGCACGAAAGGGACTGGTGGAGACTAACCTGGAAGTGCGGTTAAAGGACGAGAATACGGAATTTATAAACGCGCTGTCGGATATGCAGGGAGTGCAGAGCGCGGTGCTGGTGAGTATGTCGGGCGATTATACCTAATAGAGGCTAGAGGTTAGAGGGCTAGAGGCTAGAGAAGTAAAGCGAACAGAACGGTGAAAGCATTATAAGAGCAATAACGCTACATTGGGGGGTCCGGGGGAGATCACCCCCGGCGGGGTCAAGGGGCGGAGCCCCAGCGAGGTTATGTGTTTTTTCAAAACACGCAGAGCCCCACGGCGTAAGCCGCTGTCGGTAACAAAGCGTTGCAAACAAACGCATTGCACGAGCAAGTTACTAAAACCGCCGCCCGACCGCCGAAAAAACGGTTTTGAAAGATTAATGCAATACAGTACAGCTAACAGTTTCTAAGCAAGTAACGGTCGGGCGGCGGTGCGGCATATTCGTGCAATGCGAAGCATTGCGCAGTATGCCGCCGCCCGTAAGGGCGAAGTCACTGACATAGACCGATAAACTAAAGCATGACAGTGTTAAAATAATTCCCCCCAAAAAGGAGGCATTCAAATGTCCGTCAGCAAAAATATAGACAAAGTATGTGCAGTTATCACAGCCGTTACCCTCATCATCGCCGCCCTGTTTTGCAGCGGTATCGGGATAGAATCGGCGGCAAAGGTCATAGGCTATGAAAACCGCATTTTCGATAGATCGAGAGTTCACACAATTGATATTGTTATGAATGATTGGGAAGAGTTCATTGCTTCCTGCGAAAACGAGGAATATGTTTCCTGCACAGCCGTTATAGACGGCGAGGTCATGAGCAGTGCGGGACTTCGGGCAAAGGGCAATACTTCCCTGCGCAACGTCTCTTCCATGGGCAGCAGCCGCTACAGCTTCAAGATAGAGTTCGACCATTATGACAGCACAAAAAGCTATCACGGTCTCGATAAACTTTGCCTGAACAATATCATTCAGGACAACACCTATATGAAAGACTGCATTTCCTATACCCTTATGGGCAATATGGGAGTTGCTTCTCCCCTTTGCAGCTACGCCTATATTACCGTAAACGGCGAGGACTGGGGGCTGTATCTGGCAGTTGAGGCTGTGGAGGATTCCTTTCTGGAGCGCAATTACGGCAGTTCGGGGGAGCTTTACAAACCCGACAGCATGGATATGGGCGGCGGAGTAGGCAACGGCAGGAATTTCGATATGTCCGATTTTGCGGAGCGGAATTTTAATGGCACTGACGATACAAGCGGAACGGATCGGGGAAATTTGCCCGACGCAAATACGTCTCCGGAGGTCTCGGCGGACGGCTCGGCTTTCCATGAAAACGGCGGCAACGGCACAGGCGGCATGAGAGGAAATGGGGGACAGAGAGGCGGACGTTTCGGGGGAATGGGAGATAACGGCAGAGACATGGGCGGAAAGGGCAGCAGCGATGTAAAGCTCCAATATATCGACGACGACCCGGACAGTTACCCGAATATTTTCGATAACGCAAAAACGGATATTTCCAAAGCGGACAAAGCCCGCCTTATATCCTCTTTAAAGGCACTGACCGAGCAGAGAGATTTGGAAAATACGGTGGATATTGAGGCTGTTATCCGTTATTTTGCGGTGCATAATTTCCTCTGCAACGGGGACAGCTACACAGGCAGCATGATACACAATTACTATCTTCACGAGGAAGAGGGCAGGCTTTCCATGATCCCCTGGGACTATAATCTTGCCTTCGGCACATTCAGCGGCAGTGCTTCCGACAGCGTAAATTCGCCCATTGACAGTCCCGTTTCCGGAGATATTTCCGACCGTCCGATGATAAGCTGGATATTCGGCAATGAGGAATATACCGCACAATATCACGCCATGCTGGCGGAGCTGATAAATACCGATTTTTCGGCATTGATAAAGGAAACTGCCGAACTTATAGGCGGGTATGTCCAAAAAGACCCCACCAAATTCTGTACCTATGAGGAGTTTGAAAAGGGCGTGACCGCTCTTGAGACCTTCTGCGAACTGCGGGTAAAAAGCATAGCGGGACAGCTGGACGGCAGCATACCCTCCACTTCCGACGGACAGAATGCCGATAAGTCATCTCTTGTTGATACCTCGTCACTGACCCTTTCGGATATGGGCAGCATGGGCGGCGGCGGAATGGGGGGAGACCGCAAACAAAACGGCAATGATATGTTCGGTGATATGCCCGCCGACCCCGGAAATTTCGGCGGTATGCAGGGGGATATTTCCGATTTTATGCCTCCCGATGATTTCGTGCCGTCCGATTTCGGCGGAGGCGGTTTCGGGGGATTCGGTAACGGCGGAGATGTGGGTGAGCCGCTCGCAAAGCCGGAGGGCGATATTCCCGGAAGTGGGGGAGATATGCCTGTAATACCGGGCGGCGGTGTCCCCGGTAATGGTGAAAACCCGCCGGAAATGCCGGGCGGTGATGTTACCGGTAATGGTGAAAATCCGCCGGAAGTGCCGGACGGCGATGTTACCGGTAATGAGGAAAATTCGCCTGCTTTCCCTGCGGCAGACGACCCGGACAGTGCGGTAAATTATCGGTCACCCACAAATGAAGAGACAACCGGAAGTGCGGAAAGTCCGGCGGTTTCGTCAAGCGGGGAAAATTCGGAAGAGCCGCCGTCACCGCCGCCGGAGGGGGATATTCCCGGTAATGCCGAAAGTTCGCCGGAACGGTCTTCCGGGAACGCATTTCCCGAAAACAGCCGTCCTTCGCCGGGCGGGGAGTTCGGGCAGACGGGGACAGACGGCGGCGACAGTCTTACGTTGCTTGTTGTTTCGGCGGCGGTGCTTATTGCGGGGCTGATATTTGCGGCAGTTTTCAGACGTTAGATGTGGGGGACGTAACAATCCGCGGTAAAAAATAATCCCGCAAATTTTTTTCGGAGGCAAGGGGCTTTTTAGCACTGCAGCCATAATTCCAATGGGAAATCAGTATAAGTTTTCCCCCGCCTTTTGGCGGGGGAAACAGGTTTTTTTATTGATCGGTGTTCTGCAATTCCAACCTTTAGTCACTGACTGCGTACT
>JAMOZU010000234.1 GCA_023667745.1 Ruminococcus sp. | reverse complement strand
AATGATCTTCCCGTCAGCGTCCTTTGCCACCGGGGTATGCTCTGCCAGCGTCCCGCCTGCCGTCCCGCTTTCTGTCAGCGTCGGGAAGTCGCCAGCGAAAAAGTTTTTCGCTTCACATTTCCTTGTCTGAATTTCGTACATTGTTTTTCCCTCCCTTATTTCACATCAGGAAACAAGCGGTCAATCGCTTCATTGAACGGGTCTTTTCCCCCGCTGCCCTTCTCGCTTGCGCTTGCGCCTACATCTGCAACGTGGCTGTCGTTTACGTCCGCTTCCCGGTCCTGCAAATACCTGCCGCCCTGCTTCTTCTGCTCCATTACGATCTTCAACGCCATTTCCCCGGCAGAAATGGGGTTTTCAAATTTTGCGTCCTGCACAATCTCTTCAAACCCTCCCACCGCTGCGTCTTCCAGTGCCTTGATACGGCTTCTTTCCTCTTTCCGGGCATTGTCTTCTATTGCTGCCGTCAAGTCGGGGTAAGCCGCTTTCAACGCTTCAATCGTCGTGATCGTGTCTTTCGGTTCCATCTTCTTTTCCTCCTTTTTGGGTTTATTTTCCGGCTGTATGCCGTTTTGTAAACTGCCCGCTGCTGCCGGGCTGTTTAACAACACTTTCGGGACGGTCCTGAAACTGCCTATGTTGATAGGTACAGAATTTACAATAATTCTGCCTGCATTTTCTATGACCGTCTGGGCTTCCTCAAACATCACTTCATCACAAAAGCCGTTTTCCACCGCTTCGTCGCCCGTCCACCATGTTTCATCAGACATAAAGCCGGATATTTCATCAGCCGTCTTTCCCGTTTTCACGGAATAGGCGTTTATGATTGACTGCTTTATTACCCGCAATTCCTGTGCCATCTTTTCAAAGTCTTCTGCCCGGAACGTGTCCCAGACGGTCATAGCGGGGTCGTGAATCATGAAAACGCCGTTTTTCGGTATTTTGATTGTGTCGCCCGCCATAGCGATAATTGTGGCGGCAGAAGCCGCCCACCCGTCAACCTTTACCGTGATCTTTGCGCCGTGGTCTTTCAGGCGTGTGTATATTGCGTTCGCTGCGAACACGTCACCGCCTGGGCTGTTGATACGCACGACAATTTCCGGCACGTCTTCCCCTAACGCTGCAAGCTCCCTGTTAAACTGTGCGGGCGTTACCCGGTCTTCCCACCAGCTCTGCTGGCTGCTTATTGTCCCGTATAAAAGCAATTCAGGCGGCTTTGTCGCCGTCCCCGGTACAAAGTCCCAGAATCTATTTTCCGTCACTCCGAACGGGTTCTTTGCCCTGCTGCCCGTCGCTGTCCTGCTGCTGTCCGGCAGGTTCTCCGGGCTTTGTCCCGCCGTCCTGCTGCCCGTCTGTGCTTCCGGGCTTCTTTTCTCCTGCATTGGCAATTTTCTTTACCTCCCTTAATTTTTTTTCTTCCTGCTTTAGCTGTTCGCAATTACTGTAAAAGTCCCCGCCAGCCATCTCCATTGTTTCCGCACTCCGGGTGGAAAAGCCGTTTTCTACCCTTGTTACCGCTGCCCCTACTTCCTGCACCGGGTTCAGAAGCCCCCGTGCGGGTCCGTTCCACTGTGCCTTGCAGTATGCTTTCCGGCGCAACGGGTCAGAAAAGAAGCCGGGGGCTTTTATCCTGCCTTTCGCTACCGCTTCCGCAAGCCATTCTTCATACACGGGCTGGCAGAAATCATTTGCAAGCCACGCCCGGTACATTTTGAACATTTTCCATGCTTCCTCTAAGGCTCCCCGGCTTGCTGAATAGGAACTTGTAAAATGCTTCAATAGCAATTCATAGGGTATTTCTAAGGCTGCCCCGATCTGGCGGCAGATCACTTCCACAAAACCGCTGAAATTTTTATTCGGTCTTCCGGGGTTTATATCATGCGCCTTTTCCCCTTCCGCAAGGTCAAGAATTGCGCCGGGTCCCAGTTCTAAGCTGTTTACGTCGTCTTCGTCTATCAGGTCTTCTTCCGCTATCCCGGACCCTACAGGCTCCCCGTCTTCGTTTGAATCCTTTTCAATGAAGACGGTAAAAAGCCCGGATATAACCGCCGCTATCAATTCAGCGTCCGTGTATCTCCCTAACTGCTTCAATGCTTCGATCACCGGGGCAAGAAACGGAACGCCCCGCCGCTGGTCTATCCGCTCCCGGCACATTAAATGCAGCACGTTTTTTCTGCCTGTCTTCTTCCCGTATGCTTCCACCCTCTCCCACTCCATGCGCTCATTTGCGTATGACAAGGGATGGTGTTTTGAAAAGTGATATGCTACCACTTCCCCGTCTTTGTCTACTTCAACGCCCCCGACAATCTGATTGTCGAACGTGTCAAAATTATACGGGCTTGAAAGCCTGTCTGCTTCTACAAGCTGTACCCGCAGATCATACGGCTGGTTTATCCTCTTCTTTGTCGGAAGCAATACAAGCGTGTCCCCGGAAGCAAGCCAATTCAGGAAAGCCAACTGCTGCAACTCATAAAAATTATCAATCCTTGCCATGTCGCAATCCGGGCTTTCAGCCCACAACGCCCATTCCCTTGTGATTTCCTTTTCTAGCTGCTGTGCCTGTGCCGCCGTGATCTTCAACACTTCTGCGTCAACCGTTGGTTTCAACATCAGCCCCCGCCCGACAACATTTGTCCTCATGGTTTTTACCGCTCCTGTCGCAATCGGTACACCCATATACAGATCACGGGAACGCTGCCGCAGTATAGAAAGATTGTCGTTTATATCCTCACGGGCAGAACCCCCGGCATAGTTCCAGCCTATCAGTGACTTTTTCGTTGTGTTCGCCCCGTAATTGCTGTAACCGCTGTTTAATATCTGCATTTTCTGTCTTGCAGCCGTCCTTTTTAGTGCCGTCTGCGGCGCAACCGTCGCAATTATGCCGTCTATCGCCCTTGCTACTCCGTTCAATCCTTCACCTTCTCCCGTTTTATGGCATGAAAAAAGCACTGTTTTTCCAGTGCTTTCTTGCTGTTTTTCACTATTTCATTGTACATAATACCATTGTTTTGCGGGCAAAAAAAGGAAATAAAACCGCATTTCGGGCAATTCGGGGAAATTGCGGGCAATTTTTACAAGTCCCGTATCACTCCCCGCTTTATCCTGTTTCTTCCCCCTCTCTTTGCTATCGTGTCCAGCTTCTTCACTTTGCCGTCCCAGTAGTCTATCATGTTCCTGATCTCCGTAATGTTTGCCCGTGTCAGCGTCCGGGAACCGATTGTATAGCTCTGCCCCGTCGTTACGGTCAGTTCCGCTTCCAGCCATGCGTCTAAATGCTTTTGCGCTGTTTCAAGTGTGATTCCTGCCATTATACAATACCTCCGTTGCTTCTTCTTCTCTTTCTTTTCCTTCCTGCTGCCGCTTTCCCTGCTGCCGCCGTTTCCTCCGGCTTCTTTAAGGGAAGCTGTGTGATCTCGATTGCCGCCGTTGCATAATTCCGGCAGTCTAACGCTTCATTTCGCCTGTGTTCCCCCTTGTCCTTCAGTTCCCATGCAAAATAGGGTCTTCCCATTTTGTACCGCATAACCTTCTTTTCGGAAGTCAGCCCCTTAAAATATTTTTCGTCGTACCCCTTCCCGGCTTCCAGCGGGAAATGGCAGTACCCCGGACCCGGCGTTTCAAGTTTCAACCGGTCCATTAGCCAGCTTTTCCCCGTGTCAACCCCTATCGTGAAAAGGTATGCTTGTTCCCGGTTACTCTTTGACGGCTTCTGAATGTACGCCGCCGCTGAATCGTTGCTTCCCTTGATTGCAAATACCTTCCGGGCAAAACGCTTTTTGCAGAATTTGTATACCTTGTTTGTGAAATGCCCGCCGCTGTCTATGCAGGTACAGACTATTTTTAAGGCTGTGCCGTCCGGCTTGTGGAAGGTCTGTGCCAGGAATGTGTCTAATTCCTCCCATACCTTGTCGCCGTGCAAGTCCCCGTATAATACCGCATACTTTATGCCCCAGTTTTCATAATCAGGACCCCACCCGACAACATCAATTTCAAACCTGTCGTCCTGTGTGTCAACTCCTGCGGTCAGGTACAGCACTTCTTCCGGCACTTCGCAGCTATAATATTCCCTGCGGCTCAAAAGCACATCATCTTCAATGCTTTCCCCGTCTTCCTCCCACGTCTGCCCCATCTCGGTATTTGTCCAGACTTTCATCATCTGCACATTGCCTTTTTTTAGTTCCTCGTTTGCTTCAAGAAACTTTTCAACAACTTCTTTCCATGTTGTCAGGGTAGAAGCAAGGGTATTCAGGTGGAAGCCCTTCACCGGGTTTTCCGGGTCAGCGTGTACAAACTTCCCTTCCGTGTAGTGTTCTTTCCACTCTGCTTCACTGGAAACAACCCCGCACTTTTCGCAGACATACCGTATTTCTGACAGATCGCTTTTGTCAAAATCGACGTTCCCCCAGACAAGTGGCTGCAACTCCCCGCAGCACGGG
>JAMOZU010000233.1 GCA_023667745.1 Ruminococcus sp. | reverse complement strand
GATTCCATGGGGCAGGAGAGAGTGAGCCTTGACAAGCTGGAAGAGTACATTGCAAAGAAACTGGAATATTAAAGATTTTACCGATTTAAAGTTTTTCCCCCGCCGAAGGCGGGAGAAAAACCGCCTAATACAAAGATTTCAGAGGTTGCAGATAATTGAAATCCGGTTTGATCGGTATTACATTAAGGAGAATTGATATGAACGACATTTTGCCTTTTACCATACTTGACCTTGACGGTTCATACAGCCTTATCCTTGCCTCGGGAAGCGGCTATCTGGAAGATATTTTCGAGACAAGGGCTGACGAGGGACTTCTCCCCAACGGCTACGGCTGGGAAGCTCTTGCCATGGCGTTTATCGAAAACTGCTGCCCGGAATACGAAGACCTTCTTGACTTTGACAGCGAAGCGGGTATGTTCTGCGCCTACAGCAAGGACGAGGAAACGCTGAAAAATTTTGCTGCTGCTTTCAAAGCCGCCTGCGATGACAGGGAAAAGATAACCGATATTCTTTCCAAAGCAGACCCGGATAATTTTTAAGTGAACATCATAGATATAAGCAGAAAACTGCCGTACTCCGAAAAGTGCGGCAGGTTTTGTTATATGTCAAAGCCTGTCCGGCGGCAATATCTTATTCGCCGCCGCCAGCAGCTCCGCCCATTCTCTGCGCATATCTTCAAGGGCGGCTTCACCTGCGGGGGTAATGCGGTAGTATTTCCGTTTGGGACCGCCGGAAATATCCCCCGTGTAGCTTTCGGTGAACCTGTCGGCGTGAAGCCGCCGCAGCACGGCATATACGGTGCTTTCGTTAAGCCCCGAAAACGCCTCTGTGACAGTCTTCATTATCTCATAGCCGTACATATCCCTTTGAGAAACGATCTGCAGTATGCACAGCTCCAGTATGCCCTTTTTCATCTGTCCCTTTTCCATCGGTCATTGCAAGCCTCCTTTGCGGGCAGGGCGGTATTTTCCCCTTATTGCCAATGTAAAGATAAGCCAAAAAGCGGCGGAAACGATACCCATAATAAACACGGAAATGTCCGCATGAGGAACGTCCGGTGCGGTAGGGTCGGTGTGCATTATGTACGTATAAACATTCGCCGTCCCCATACAGCAGCCTGTCAGCAGGGAAAGCACCGCAAGAGTAAGTCCGTCCCCCTTTAAAGCAGCCCACGCAAGGCACGCCGCCGACAGGGCGAAAGTCGCTTTCAGAAAAAATCCCATATACTTCCCCGCTAAGATACGATAGGAGACCGCAAAGTCGCCGCTTTGAAAATAAAAAGCGTCCGCCCCGAAAATATTCCCCGAAACAGCCGCCGCCCATACCGCAAACCCCGCCCCCGCCAAGGGAAACAGCAGGGCATATTTCCCGCCGTGATTTTTTAACGACACAGCCCACGCCGCCATAGCACCAAGCATACAAGCCGTACAAATGCACATAAAAAGAAAATCTCCGCTGTCCGCAGACTTCATTGTTTCGTTTATCATCACACAGCAGCAGACGCACGCTGTCGTCATCAGCAGTGAACACACCGCCATTGGAATGTCAAAGGGGGCTTTTTGCAAATGCTCCGCCCACCCCTTGCCCTTTAAGATAAGGCAGACAACGGGCGGCAGCAGCGGCAGGAAATATACGGTGTACGGCGGCGAGCCGTATGCGCCGTTCCCGAAAAATGACAACGACAAATACAGCTCCGCCGGCAGCAGAGCCGCCATAAGGGACAGCAGTGCTTTGACATTGCGGCGGCTGTCATTACGGACGTTTTGCAGAAATTCCGCCGCCGCTGCGGCAGGGAAACCCAGCCCTGCGCATACGGTGTCCTCGGTCAGTCCCTCGGCAAAGCCCTCGTCAAAGCGGAGGGAAATTTCCTCTAAAATGTCCGCTGTCTCCCCGGCGGGAAGCATGAAACAAAGCCTTTTGTTAAGGGATTTTAAGTATTGATCTTTTGTCATAAAGCAAAGCTCCTTTCTTTTAGAAGTTAGATGTCAGAGATTAGACGTAAACAGTTTTACCGCTGTAGATCTGTGTGCGGCTACTGTTCAATAAGCAGTAGTTTTATATAACTATAATATCACACTACTGTTCAAAAGTCAATAGTTTCCGGAAAATTTTTTTGAAAAAAATTTTTTCGGGGAAATTTTGAGGGGATAATACAAATCCCTCATTGAATTATGGGATTCAATGAGGGATTTGTGTCAGCTTATAACCTTCCCCTTTTTCTTTTTCTTATCCTTCTTGCTCTCCACCGGAGCTTCCTCGCCGCCCCGGTCGAGGAATACTGCATCCTCGGCATCAAGAGGCTTTAAGTAGTCGTATTCCGGATTGGTCTCGCCCCGCTCCTCGTAATAAGGGTCGATAACATATTTCTGTATCAGCGGATAGCTGTTGAACACCGACACAAACCCCATAAACGACACCGCCCACAGCGGCACAAGCACCAGCGTCAGCGGGTTCACCACCGTCCCCACCACCAACAGGGCGATGGTAAGCATAAGGATTATCAGCGTTATCACGCTTGTTTTCAGCCCCAGGCAGACAAGGTAAAAGGAATTTTTGATAATGCTCTTAAAGGGCAGGTCAATGGCGGCTATCATGGGGAAAGCATAGAAGTTCATCATAAACACCGTCAGCCCGAAACTTACCGAGATAACACAGAGAACATAGTAAAAATTCCCCCCGCCAGCTTCGGCAAGAGCGGGATATACGTTCACGGCGCACAGCAGGGACACAGCGCAGAGAATATCTATAAGCCCCGCAGGCAGTGACTGTTTCAGATTCCCCGAAAAGCCTTTCATAAACTCGTGCCACATAAACACGTCTTTGTCAAGGGAATAGCTTTTAAGCACCTTTGTCATGCCCGCCAATGCAGGGCCTATCGTCACCACAGGCAGGCAGAAAAGGCTTGTCAGCAGGCTCAGTTTTATCATCTTCCAGAACCGACCGAAATACATATCAAGGAACTCGAAAAAGGGCTTTTTGCGGGGTGCGCCCTTGGCTATCCCGCTGCCCGCTTTTTCGTAGTCCGCTCCGAATCCTAAAAATGCCAATATTTACACTCCTATTAGAGGCAAGAGATTTAGAAGCAAGAAGCAAGATAGGCATCTACCGTTTCTTTAATTAATTACTTTAAATTAATTGCCTCGTTAAATTTATTTTCCTTTGATCTTAGGAAACACCGATTAAATCATCGTCTATTACAAACCTTTATGTCAAGCGGTATTTTCCCAGCCGCAGGCGGGGAAAATACCTTAAATCAATACTTTCCTTATATGCTTATTATCGCTCCTATAACCCCGTCAACGGCGGAAGCTATGACGGAAGCAAGGAATATTACCGCAAACTTTTTCAGGTACAGCCTTATATCGGCGGTTTTGGAAGAGGAATTTACGTCCCCGAAAGTCCGCTTGCGGGTCAGCCTTGACATACGGATATTTTCTCTTGCGGCAAATATGAGCAGGGCTATGCTCATTGCCTCAAAGGGAACAATGTCCGCCGCCGCTGCCGGAGAGATTCCCTCCGCAAATACCGCCGAACAGAGCGTACCCGCTCCCAGTCCCTTGAAAAAGCACAGGAGAAAGCCCAAAGGCTCGCCCGCCGAGGAAAGTCCCCCGAAAAAGCATATCCCCGTGTACACCGCCGTTATTGCGAGACTGTCGAGAAACGTGCGGAAAAAGCCGCCGCTCCCGTGAACCGCCAATTTCTCCGCCGATGTGCCGCCTCCGCCGAATGCGCCGCAGAGTACGCCTAAGAGAGTCACCGCCGACAGCAGCGTATACAGCCGCCCGCTCCCTTGAATTATTATACGCCCGGCTCGTCCGCCATAAACCATGTCCCGTCTGAGAACAGTATACCGCCGTTTTTTCCGAATATTTATCGTCATAAGCTCACCTACCGGAGGCAAGAGATTTAAGAGGAAAGAATTGGTTGATCACAGCTTGTCCCCTTTGCCTTATTTTATATAATTATATGCGGCAGGAATTTTTTTATGACGGTGAAAAAATTGCGGACAGAATTATCACCCATTATTTGCTTAACTCATAAGCCCTCTTGGTGCATCTCCCGCAGCAGTCGGCGGTGACTTTCAGCAGATCGGCTTCATAAAGCGCATCAAGACCCGCAAGAGTAGTGCCGCCGGGGGATGAGACCATTTTTATAAGCTCGTCCACGGTTTTCCCCGAATCGGTCAGCATGGCGGCAGAACCCGTAAGGGATCCGGCGAAAAGCCGCAGTGCGGTATCTTTGTCTATGCCAACGCTGTCGGCATAGTCGATAAAGCCCTTGGCGTAAAGATAAATAAAAGCGGGGGAACTGCCGTTTATTGCAATGACCTCTTTCATTTTATCCATGGGGAGAAACTCCACAGAGCCGCCTGTGCGGAAAATTTCAGCCGCCGTTTCAAATTCCTCCTCGGCGGTGTATTTTCCCTTTGCCAAAGCCGTTG